>NZ_KV794201.1:19881-58161 GCF_001808665.1 Streptococcus sp. HMSC070B10
CTAGTTTGCTCTTTGATTTTCATTGAGTATTAATAAACAAAAATCCCACCTGAATTGGTGGGTTTTCTTGTGCACTATTTTCCAAAAATCTCTTTGAGGTCTGCGTCAGTAATCCCAATCATGGCCGGGATGCTGTCCCAGTTTTCTTCGGTTAGAATGTAGGATTGTTCAGAGTCACTTGATGTGTTAGTTTCGGATATAGCTTGTTGCTTTTCTTCAACATTTTCAATTAGATCACTGAAGCGTTCAATCAGATAGGTTTTTCGGGCTGTTCCGATGTGCTGGGTAGCATAGTCGAAGGCCTGTAATTCGCCTAGTAAGATGAGTTTGCTTTTGGCGCGTGTAATGGCTGTGTAGATGAGATTGCGCTCCAGCATACGCCTGCTAGCACTAGTGATAGGTAGGATGACAACAGGGAACTCACTTCCCTGAGACTTATGGATACTCATGGCATAGGCCAAGCGAATCTTGTACCATTCGTTACGGGGGTAAGAGACTTCATTACCATCAAAATCAATGACAATCTCGTCTTGCTTCGATTCGGTATATTTTCCAGGAATCAGGTCTGTGATGGCTCCCAAATCTCCATTAAAGACATTGATTTCAGCATCGTTGACCAAGTGAATGACCTTGTCTCCCTTACGATAGTGGCACTGGGGAGCTTCAAAACTGTGCTGGTCTTTTTGTGGTGGGTTAAGGAGGTCTTGCATGAGCTGGTTGATGGCATCAATCCCTGCCGTCCCTCGATACATGGGAGCAAGAACTTGGATATCACGGGCAGGGATGCCACTTCTGAGGGCAGCGCCTAAGATTTTTTCAATAGTAGCAGGAATATGGCCGCTAGCAATTTCAAAGTAGGAACGGTCAGCTTTTTTCTGGGTGAAATCAGCTGGCAAGATGCCCTGTCGAATCTGACTAGCTAAGGTAACGATGGTTGATTCTTCGCTTTGTCGATAAATTTTTTCCAAGCGAGTCTGAGGAATCAAGGGAATATGAAGCAGATCCGCTAGAACCTGTCCAGGACTGACAGACGGCAACTGGTCGCTGTCACCTACGATGAGGATCTTGCTGTCAGAAGAGATGTTGGAGAAGAGTTGATTGGCCAGCCAAGTGTCTACCATGGAGAATTCATCCACGATAATAAAGTCAGCATCCAGATAATCTTCCAGATGACTGGTATCGTCGTCGCCTGTCATTCCCAAGTGGCGGTGTATGGTTGCGCTAGGCAAGCCTGTCAATTCATTCATGCGTCGAGCGGCTCGTCCAGTTGGAGCGGCAAGAAGAATCGGCAGGTTGCTTTTTTTCCTGAGGTCAAGTCCTTCTAAAAGGGCGTAAACAGCGATAATCCCATTGATAACAGTCGTCTTACCAGTACCGGGCCCACCTGTCAGGATAAAGACCTTGTTCTGGATAGCGTCGCAGATAGCTTGTTTTTGAATGCTATCATACTTAATTCCCAGATCTTCCTCGACAGTAGAGATATGTTTTTGAATGGTTTCTAAATCATGACTCTTTTGTTTTCCTTTTTCAAGGATACGAACCAAGTGACTGCGGATGCCTTCCTCAGCGAAAAAGAGGCTGTTATCAAAGATTTTGGTATCAATCTGCTGAACCTTGTCTTCTTCGATCAGGTAGGAGAGTTCTTGAGCTACTTGGCTGGGATCTAGTTCCACGGGACGGGAAGACTCAAGGAGAGTAAGGGTTTGTTCTAGCAAATCCCGTGCTTCAACATAGGTGTCCCCTGTTTCCATACAGGCCTGAAAAAGACTGTGAACTAGTCCTGCACGGAAGCGTTCAGGAGCTTGAGTTTCGATGCCTAGTTCCTCCGCTAATTGGTCTGCAATAGTAAATCCCAATCCCTTGATATCCTCAACCAGCTGGTAGGGATAGTTTTCAACCACATCAAGGGTTTCTTCCTTGTAAAAGTCTTGAATCTGAAAGGCTAGTTTGTTGGGAATGCCGTAGTTGGCAAGTTTGGCCAAAACCATCTCGGTTCCGTAGTTGAGGCGGAGAGTAGAGACGAATGCCTCGCGATTTTTAGCAGAGAGTCCTGAGATACCTTCTAGCTTTTCTGGGTGTTGCAGAATTTCGTCAATGGTATTGTCGCCATAGGTATCCACAATTTTCTGAGCTGTCTTGAGACCAATTCCCTTGAAATGGCTACTTGAAAAGTACTTGACCAAGCCCTTGCTAGTTGGTTTTGCGCGTTCATATCGGCTGATTTGCAGTTGTTCCCCATACTTGGAGTGCTGGACAATTTGTCCCCAAAAGGTATAGTCTTCTCCCTCAATCACATCAGCCATGGCGCCCGTGACAATGATTTCAAAATCATCAAAATCCTCTGCGTCCGTATCGTCGATTTCTAGGAGGAGGATGCGGTAAAAATTGCTGGGATTTTCAAAAATAATCCGTTCAATGGTTCCTGAAAAATAAAATTCCATAAAATTCCTTTGCATGAATAGGTGAGAGTTGGGGTTGTTTCTATCCTAGTTATACTGGGTAGTGAATAATCATCTTCTCACGATAGAAGAAGAGGCTGAGATTTTTGATTCTCGGCCTCTTAGGTCTCTTAAAATGTTCCGATACGAGTGATTGGCCAGAAGCGGAATTTAGCTTCTCCTGTGATATCTTTTGCTTTGAAGGTACCTACGTGGCGACTGTCGCTCGAAACCAAGCGGTCATCTCCGAGTAGAAGGTATTCTCCTTCTGGGACAGTAAAGCTAAAGTTGGTATTATAGTTGACATCAACTGTAAAGGCTTGGGCTTTTTCAGCAATACTTCTAAAGAAAGTTCCTTTATTTCCTTCAAAGCCCTTGCCTGAGTATGTGCTTTGGAGTTTGTCATCCTTGAAGCGTTTGATGTAGTCAGCTAGGTAAGGCTCATCTGTCTCTTTATCATTGATGTAAAGTTTATCGTTTTCGTAACGGATGGTGTCGCCAGGCATTCCGATGACACGTTTGACGATGTCCTTATTTCCATCTTCCTCATGGGCAACCACGATATCAAATCGGTCAATAGGTAGGTGTTTGACAACAAAGAGAATTTCGCCATCCGCTAGGGTAGGATCCATGGAATGCCCTTCTACGCGAACATTGCTCCAAAAAAAGATACGGCTTAAAGCTAGTAATGATAGAATCAGGAGGAATAATCCCCACTCTTTTAATAAATTTTTAAATGAATTCATAACTTACCTTTCTATGCGTTTTTTCGCTTTTTCAGTATTTTTAAAGTGCAATTTGGCGCAGAAATTGAGTCCTTGCATACCATAGGCTTGCAAAATCTGGCTAGCCACCTTATCAGAAGCCGTTCCAGCTCCACTTGGAAGTTGATAGCCCAGCTCTCGTCCCAGATTTTCAAGATTTTCTAGAAAGAGATCACGCGCAATGATAGAAGAAACTGCGACAGCCAAGTATTTGCCCTCAGCCTTTTCTTCTAAGCTGATAGGATTGCTGAAACGATTGGCCTCTTGTGCCAAGTACTTGTCATAATTTTTAGCACTGGTAAAGGCATCAATCACAATTTTCTCAGGCTGAATGCCTTTTTGAAGAAGGAGGTAGATAGCCTGGTTATGGAGGGCTACCTTAACAGAAACAGCATTGTAGCGTTCTCCGATGACCTCGTTGTACTTGCTTGGTGAGAGAAGCAGTGCCTGGTGCTGGATTTTTTCTTTGAGGATAGGGGCAATTTGACGAATCTTTTGGTCGGTCAGAGTCTTAGAATCCCCCACACCGAGTTTTCGTAAGAAACCATGCTGGTCAGGCGTGACAAAGGAAGCCACAACTGCAAGCCCACCAAAGTAGGAACCATTTCCAACCTCATCTGTCCCAATTAAAGGGAAATTTTGTCCCCTGGTTTCCTCTACAACTTGATAGCCAAAGAAACTAGCATATTTCTCAGCTCCTTCCCCTTGAAGCAAGACCTTTCCAGAAGTATAGATAGAAACCGTTGCTTGAGGTAGTTTCAAAAAGTAGCGAATATAGGGATTTTTACTGGGAGCCAGACTGGTTTGATAGTGTTCAAGAAAAGCCTGGATCTCCTTTTCACTTGGTGTGAGTGTTATACTTGCCATAGTTTCTATTGTACCATAAAAGCAGGTAAATTTGTAAAAACTGACAAAATTAGCGAATTTTGGTATAATATCGTGAGGTGAATTTTATGGCAAATCTAAATCGATTCAAATTTACATTCGGGAAAAAATCATTAACCTTGACAAGCGAGCATGATAATCTCTTTATGGAGGAAATCGCTAAGGTTGCGACAGAAAAATACCAAGCAATTAAAGAACAAATGCCTAGCGCAGATGATGAAACAATCGCTCTTTTGTTGGCAGTTAACTGTTTATCAACTCAGCTCAGCCGTGAGATTGAATTTGATGATAAGGAGCAAGAATTAGAAGAACTCCGCCACAAGCTTGTGACTTGCAAGCAAGAACAGAGCAAGATTGAGGATTCCTTATGATTTCACTCCTTCTTCTATTGGTCTTGGCTTGGGGATTTTATATCGGTTATCGGAGAGGCCTGCTCTTACAGGTTTATTACCTGATTTCAGCCATGGCATCTGCTTTTGTGGCTGGCCAGTTTTATAAGGGGCTTGGAGAACAATTTCATTTGTTGGTTCCTTATGCAAATCCGCAGGAAGGTCAGGGAACTTTCTTTTTCCCATCGGATCAACTCTTTCAGTTGGATAAGGTCTTTTATGCAGGGATCGGTTACTTGCTTGTATTTGGGATTGTCTATAGCATCGGTCGTTTGCTTGGTCTCCTCTTACACTTGATTCCTAGTAAAAAACTTGGTGGCAAGTTCTTCCAAGTTTCAGCAGGTATCTTGTCCATGTTGGTGACCTTGTTTGTCTTGCAGATGGCCTTGACAATCTTGGCGACCATTCCCATGGCAGCTGTACAAAATCCTCTTGAAAAGAGTATCGTCGCAAAACATATCATCCAGAGCATACCAGTAACAACCAGTTGGCTCAAACAAATCTGGGTGACAAATTTAATCGGATAAAAAGGGCAGGAGTTTTCCTAGCCCTTTGTTTACAGATTTGACTCGAATCTATCAGGATGTAAAAAGCTACCACACCTAGACATTCAAAGACAAGGAAATAAAGATGAACAAGAAAATATTAGAAACATTAGAGTTCAATAAGGTCAAGGCCTTGTTTGAACCTCATTTGTTGACTGAGCAGGGCTTGGAGCAATTGAGACAGCTGGCTCCGACTGCCAAAGCAGATAAAATCAAACAGGCTTTTGCTGAGATGAAGGAAATGCAGGCTCTCTTTGTCGAGCAACCGCATTTTACCATTCTCGCAACTAAGGAAATTGCAGGAGTCTGCAAACGGTTGGAGATGGGAGCGGACCTCAATATCGAGGAGTTCCTCCTCTTGAAGCGCGTACTTCTTTCCAGTCGAGAACTGCAAAGTTTTTATGCTAATTTGGAAAATGTCAGCTTGGAAGAATTAGCCCTTTGGTTTGAGAAATTACACGATTTTCCGCAATTACAAGGAAATCTTCAGGCCTTTAATGATGCAGGTTTCATTGAAAATTTTGCCAGTGAAGAATTGGCGCGAATCCGTCGAAAAATCCATGATAGCGAGAGTAAGGTCCGTGATGTCTTGCAAGATTTGCTTAAGCAAAAAGCGCAGATGTTGACGGAAGGGATTGTTGCTAGCAGAAATGGCCGTCAGGTTCTACCTGTCAAAAACACCTACCGCAATAAGATTGCAGGTGTTGTTCATGATATTTCTGCTAGTGGAAATACCGTCTATATCGAACCCCGTGAGGTGGTCAAACTGAGCGAAGAAATCGCTAGTCTGCGAGCAGATGAGCGCTATGAAATGCTTCGTATTCTCCAAGAAATTTCTGAGCGTGTTCGCCCTCATGCGGCTGAGATTGCCAATGATGCTTGGATTATCGGCCATCTGGACTTGATTCGTGCCAAGGTTCGCTTTATCCAAGAAAGACAAGCAGTCGTACCTCAGCTGTCAGAAAATCAAGAGATTCAACTGCTCCATGTCTGTCATCCTCTGGTCAAAAATGCCGTCGCAAATGATGTCCATTTTGGTCAAGATTTAACAGCGATTGTCATTACAGGTCCCAATACGGGTGGGAAGACCATCATGCTTAAAACTCTGGGATTGACGCAGGTCATGGCCCAGTCTGGTTTGCCGATTTTAGCAGATAAGGGAAGTCGTGTTGGTATTTTTGAAGAAATCTTTGCCGATATTGGCGATGAGCAGTCTATTGAACAGAGCTTGTCTACCTTCTCTAGCCACATGACCAATATTGTGGATATTCTTGGCAAGGTCAACCAACATTCACTCTTACTCTTGGATGAGTTGGGGGCTGGTACAGATCCCCAAGAGGGAGCCGCCCTTGCCATGGCTATTCTGGAGGATCTTCGCCTGCGTCAGGTCAAGACTATGGCGACGACCCACTATCCAGAACTCAAGGCCTACGGTATTGAGACAGCCTTTGTGCAAAATGCCAGCATGGAGTTTGATACTGCAACTCTTCGCCCGACCTATCGCTTTATGCAGGGTGTTCCTGGCCGAAGCAATGCCTTTGAAATTGCTAAACGTCTAGGCCTATCTGAAGTTATCGTGGGGGATGCCAGTCAGCAGGTCGATCAGGACAATGATGTCAACCGAATCATTGAACAACTGGAAGAGCAGACGCTAGAGAGTCGCAAACGCTTGGATAATATTCGTGAGGTGGAGCAAGAAAATCTCAAGATGAACCGTGCTCTCAAAAAACTTTACAACGAGCTTAATCGTGAAAAGGAAACAGAGCTTAACAAGGCGCGTGAACAGGCTGCTGAGATTGTGGACATGGCCCTAAGTGAGAGTGACCAGATTCTTAAAAATCTCCACAGTAAATCCCAACTCAAGCCCCACGAAATAATTGAAGCCAAGGCCAAGTTGAAAAAATTGGCTCCTGAAAAAGTAGATTTGTCTAAAAACAAGGTTCTTCAAAAGGCTAAGAAAAAACGAGCTCCAAAGGTGGGAGATGATATCGTGGTGCTCAGTTATGGCCAGCGTGGTACCTTGACCAGTCAACTCAAAGATGGCCGCTGGGAAGCCCAAGTTGGCTTGATTAAGATGACTTTAGAAGAGAAAGAATTTGACCTCGTTCAAGCCCAGCAAGAAAAGCAAGTCAAGAAGAAACAAGTCAATGTCGTGAAACGAACTTCTGGTCGTGGCCCACAAGCCAGACTGGACCTTCGAGGCAAACGTTATGAAGAGGCCATGAATGAGCTAGATGCCTTTATCGACCAAGCCTTGCTTAACAATATGGCACAAGTTGATATCATTCACGGTATCGGTACAGGTGTCATCCGTGAAGGTGTCACCAAATACCTACAAAGAAACAAACATGTCAAGAGTTTCGGCTATGCCCCACAAAATGCTGGAGGCAGTGGTGCAACTATTGTGACATTTAAAGGATAAGAAGTATTTCGGAATTCATAAAGTAAAAACTGTTGAACTAATTTTTACTAATAAACACATTGACAAAAGCCAACATTTTTTGTAAAATAAGAATCAATTAAATACCAACACCGAATGAAGTTTAATAGAAGTGGTAAATCGTTTGATTTTCCATGACTGTAAATGGACGGAACTCTGGAGAGACCGTAAAGGCACCGAAGGGGCAAGGCAGGCAACTGCTCAAACTCTCAGGTAAAAGGACAGAGCTAGGATAGACCGCTTTTTAGCATTTATCTAAGCATTCCAGAGTACATGTATTTTGCATGTACTCTTTCTTTTGGGGTTGAAAAGATAGGAGAAGGAAATGTTAGAATTGCTTAAATCAATCGATGCTTTTGCTTGGGGCCCACCCCTCTTGATTCTCTTGGTCGGGACAGGGATTTACCTAACTGCTCGTCTAGGACTTTTGCAGGTTTTGCGTCTGCCCAAGGCCTTCCAGCTTATTTTTACCAAGGATAAGGGACATGGTGATGTATCCAGTTTTGCGGCCTTGTGTACAGCACTCGCAGCGACAGTTGGTACGGGAAATATTATTGGGGTGGCGACAGCTATCAAGGTAGGTGGCCCAGGGGCTCTCTTTTGGATGTGGATGGCGGCTTTCTTTGGAATGGCAACCAAATATGCGGAAGGTTTATTAGCTATTAAATACAGAACTAAAGATGATAACGGTGCTGTTGCAGGAGGTCCCATGCACTATATACTTTTGGGTATGGGAGAAAAGTGGCGTCCCCTTGCCATCTTCTTTGCCCTGGCAGGTGTGCTAGTAGCTTTATTGGGGATCGGAACCTTCACCCAAGTCAACTCGATTACAGAATCTATCCAAAATACAACGGCTATTTCACCAGCCATCACAGCTCTTGTGTTGTCTGTATTTGTAGCGATTGCAGTCTTTGGTGGCCTCAAGTCGATTTCTAAGGTTTCAACTACTGTTGTTCCTTTTATGGCTATCATCTATATTTTGGGAACTCTTACAGTTATTTTCTTTAATATTGGAAAAATTCCTGCCACAATCGCTTTAATCTTGACATCAGCATTTAGTCCTGTTGCTGCGGTAGGTGGATTTGCAGGTGCTAGCATTCGAATGGCTATTCAAAATGGTGTAGCGCGAGGTGTTTTCTCGAACGAATCTGGTTTGGGTTCTGCTCCCATTGCAGCTGCTGCGGCTAAGACAAATGAACCGGTAGAGCAAGGTTTGATTTCCATGACAGGAACCTTTATTGATACCCTCATTATCTGTACCTTGACTGGTTTAACCATCTTGGTAACTGGTGTTTGGAGTGGTGACTTGAATGGAGTTGCCTTAACTCAGTCAGCCTTCTCAACAGTCTTTTCACATTTTGGCCCTGCCCTCTTGACCATCTTCCTTGTACTCTTTGCCTTTACGACGATTCTAGGTTGGAACTACTATGGAGAACGCTGTTTCGAGTTCCTCTTTGGTGTTCGTTTTATCTGGCTCTACCGTGTGGTCTTTGTGCTCATGGTCTTGTTGGGAGGATTTATCGAGTTGGATATGGTTTGGATTATCGCAGATATCGTTAACGCCTTGATGGCTCTACCAAACTTGATTGCCCTCTTAGTCTTGTCGCCAGTCGTTATTGCTGAAACTAAAAAGTATTTTAATAAATAATGAACTCACACAGCTCGTGTGAGTTTTTTGCTTTCATAAAAAATTTCTATCGATGCAATTTAAAATATATATTATACACGGTATAGAATCTGTGATAGACTAGATTTCAACAAAATGAAAAGAGGTTTTATGATGACAACATTTACCATCCATACAGTAGAATCAGCACCAGCAGAAGTGAAAGAAGTTCTTGAAACAGTAGAAAAAGATAACAATGGCTATATTCCCAATCTGATCGGTCTCTTGGCCAATGCACCGACTGCTTTGGAGGCTTACCGTACTGTCGGAGCCATTAACCGTCGCAACAGCCTGACACCCGTTGAGCGTGAAGTGGTGCAAATCACGGCAGCTGTAACCAATGGTTGTGCCTTCTGCGTCGCAGGTCACACAGCTTTTTCAATTAAACAAATCCAGATGAATGATGACCTTCTTCAAGCCCTCCGCAATCGTACTCCAATTGAAACAGATCCTAAATTGGACACCCTAGCTAAGTTTACCTTGGCGGTTATCAATACCAAGGGACGTGTGGGAGATGAAGCCTTGGCTGAGTTTTTAGAAGCTGGCTACAGCCAACAAAATGCCTTGGATGTGGTTCTTGGTGTCAGCCTAGCAAGCCTCTGTAACTATGCCAATAATCTAGCTAATACCCCAATTAACCCAGAATTGCAACCTTATGCCTAGAAGGAGGAAAGACTATGGGATTTTTTTCAGAAGAATTTTTGAGCTGGTTGGACCAGCATGCTGATGAAATCGACAAGCAGTCTTGTCAAGCTGGAGAACAGTTGATTGAGAAAATTGCAGCAGAGGGAGCCTTTCGTGTGGGGATTCCTGCATCTCTTGGAGGTTCAGGAGGAAGTGATCAAGATGTCATTGATATCCTTGCAGAGCTTGCACAACATTCCTTAACAGCCTCTTTTATTTCATGGGGACAACGCACTTTAATTGATAATATTCTCCATACAGATAACTCCTATTTTAAGGAAACATATCTGGAAAAACTCTTGTCTGGAGAATATGCAGGTGCTACTGCCTTGTCCAATGCCGTTAAGTATTTATCTGACCTAGAGGAACTGAATGTTCGAATTATTGAAGAAAATGGACAATTGTATCTGAAAGGGAGACTGCCATGGGTAACGAACGCTCGAAGAAATCAGTTCTTAACTATTTTTGTGGCAGGCTTTACAGATGATCCAAGTACAAGTTATGTGGTAGCTGTACCATCAGACGCAGAGAATTTTAGTCGTTCTGAAGACTTAGAATTTGTTTCTCTTCAAGGAGGAAACACGGCTGCTCTGACTTTTAATAAGGTCCTTTTGAAAGAGGAATGGATTTTATCAAAAGATGCTCATCAATTTTTGGCACAAAATCGTCCTGCTTTTTTAGGCTACCAATTTGGTCTAGCTTTTGGTTTAGCTGAACGTTCTCTCTCAGAAGTAGAAAAAGAATTGGGGAAACGAAGTGTATTAACAGATGAGTGGAAGCGTCAGGTCGAACAGTTAGATGCTATTCGTCGAGAGCTTTATCAAGGTTTGTCTGACAGGTCTTATTTTGTTACCAATCCGCGTGAACTCTTTCAGTTAAGAATAGACATTGTGGATGTTGTTGCTCAGAGTCTTCTATTAGAGTTACAAGCAGGTGGTGGTAGAGGCTACTTTAGCAAATCAACATCAGGATTTATCCGTCGATGGAATGAAGGAGCCTTTCTTCCAATTGTTTCTCCAAGCGCTGTTCAGTTGCGCCATATCTTAGCAACGAGTTAAAAAATAGTAAAATAAAAACGAAGTTTGAATTTTCAACTTCGTTTTTTTAAGTCCTCATTTAAGCGCTTTTATGCTATACTGAAACTAACATGATTATTGGAGGTTAGGATGAAAAAACTCCCCTTAGTATTTTCTGGTTGTTTGCTAGGTTTGGCAGGAGCTGGAAATCTCGTTTTAGATACGTTGCCAGTTCTGTCACATATACTGAGTTTATCAGGTTTAGTTTTGTGGATTTATTTTCTAATTATACATCTCTTTAATTGGAAGGAAACCAAGCAAGAATTGACCAAGCCTCCTCTTTTGTCAGGGATGGCCACTTTTCCTATGGCTGGGATGATTTTATCTACTTATGTCTTTAGAGTCTTCCCTCATCTTCCTTTGGTAGCGCAAGGGCTCTGGTGGTTTTCATTTCTCTTGGATGTGGCTCTGATTGCTGGCTTCACTATCAAATTTGCCTATCCGGGGCGGAGGGTTCATGCGACTCCAAGCTGGACGGTTCTCTATGTGGGGATAGCAGTGGCAGCCTTGACTTATCCTCTGGTAGGCATCATAGAAATTGCCTATGCGACCTTGAGTTTTGGTTTTCTCCTAACCTTCTATCTCTACCCGCTTATTTATAGCGATTTAAAGAAACATCCGCTCCCACTAGCCTTGCTTGGGCAAGAAGGGATCTACTGTGCTCCCTTCTCTCTACTCTTGGCTTCTCTAGTCCGAGTTGGAGGAGCCAGCCTACCAACTTGGGTCTTAATCGTCATGATTTTGGCTTCTCAATCCTTCTTTTTCTTTGTTTTGACTCGCCTGCCCAATATTTTAAAACAAGGCTTTCAACCAGCCTTCTCAGCTCTCACCTTCCCAACCATTATCACAGCTACCTCTCTCAAGATGTCTCAGGGAATCTTGAAACTTCCATTTTTGGATTATTTGGTATTGGCTGAAACTATTATATGCCTAACTATTTTATTCTTTGTATTAGGTGCTTATCTAATTTGGTTACGAAAAAAGGTCTAGCTAGAAATAGCTAAACCTTATTTTTTATGGTTTGATAACTTCAGCTCCACCCATGTATGGACGAAGTGCTTCTGGGATGGTCACAGAACCATCTTCATTTTGGTAGTTTTCAAGAATAGCAGCCACTGTACGTCCAACTGCAAGTCCAGAACCGTTCAAGGTATGGAGCAATTTCACCTTGCCATCTGCTTCATCACGGTAACGGATTTGGGCACGACGGGCTTGGAAATCTTCTGTGTTTGAACAGCTTGAGATTTCACGGTAGGTATTTTGGGCTGGAATCCAAACTTCCAAGTCGTAAGTTTTCGCAGCTGAGAAGCCCATATCTCCTGTAGAGAGAGCAACGACACGGTATGGAAGGTTAAGTTTTTGAAGGATATTTTCAGCATTGGCTGTCATTTTTTCCAATTCTTCGTAAGATTCTTCTGGTTTGGCAAATTTAACCATTTCAACTTTGTGGAATTGGTGCAAACGAATCAAGCCACGAGTATCACGACCAGCTGAACCAGCCTCAGAACGGAATGAAGGACTCATAGCAGTAAAGTAGATTGGTAGGTCTTTACCGTCAAGGATTTCATCACGGTAGTAGTTTGTCAGAGGAACTTCTGCTGTAGGAATAAGGACATAATTGCTGTCGCTGAGTTCAAAAGTATCTTCCTTGAATTTTGGATATTGACCAGTTCCAAACATAGAATCATGGTTAACCATGTAAGGCGTGATGACTTCAGTATAGCCTTCTTTGCCATGTTCATCCAACATAAAGTTGTAGATGGCACGTTCCAAACGAGCACCGAGTCCTTTATAGAAGAGGAAACGAGCACCTGTTACCTTACCACCGCGTTCCCAGTCAAGAATACCAAGGTCTTCACCAAGATCCCAGTGAGCTTTTGGCTCGAAGTCGAACTCTCGTGGAGTACCCCAACGGCGAACTTCCACATTGTCATCTTCGTCAGCCCCAACTGGAACGCTATCAGCTGGAATATTTGGAAGAGTAGTGGTAAATTCTGTCAATTTAGCATCGATTTCTGCCAATTCAGCATCCAAGGCTTTGACTTCAGCAGATAGAGTTTGCATGGCAGCAATCTTGTCATCTGCATTTTCCTTGTTGCGTTTGGCTTGAGCGATCTCAGCAGAAACTGTGTTACGTTCTGCTTTTAAAGTTTCAACCTTGACTAAAATATCACGACGTTTAGCATCGATTTCTTTCATCTCGTTTAAGACAGCAGCATCTACACCACGTGTAGCCAATTTTTCTGCGACAGCATCAAAGTCTGTACGAATGCGTTTGATATCTAACATAAGAACTCCTTTATGAAAAAAGCACACCTGACAAAGCGTTGGAGTGGCAAGGCCACGGTTCCATCCAACTTCACAGGTGTGCACTTGATTGTGTATGCAATTGTTACTAACGGTAGAATTTCACCTATCCCTCCTATCTGCTCGCAGCACCCGCAGACTTTCTGAAAGAAGAAGACAACCTACTTATCCGTTGCTATGATTATACTAAAGTTTCTACTTTTTTGCAAATAGATTTTTAAATTTTTGCCCAATGGTCTGAATCAGAGTTGGAAGTTTGACGACCTTGTCATTGCCCAGTTTTTCGCGAGCAATTTTGAGGATGGCACCTGAGTCTTTTGAAGCAAAGAGGAATTTTCCTCTGTCTGTAAAGACTTCGAAGTGGCGACTGATTTTGCGACCAGTGACATTGGCTCCAATCTGGTTGATATGGCTCCAAGGAATCTGGATAAATTGTTCAACATTGACATCGGGGTAAAATTCCAGAGCCTGATCTCCGACAAGGAATTTCCCAACTTTCCCAGCTATAGAGAGGTAGGAGGTGCCTGTCGTATTGAGGAGCACTGTTTTGTTAAGTGATTGAGCCATGCTTAGTCTTCCTTACTTTCGCCGAAAAAGGCATTGTAGAGGGCTTTAATAGCTGCTTTCTCTTGGTCCTTATGGACAACAAACATAATAGACACTTCACTAGAACCTTGAGACATCATCTGGATGTTGATCTTATTTTCAGATAGAGCACGTGTCGCAGTAGCAGTTACTCCGATATGGCTCTTCATTTTTTCTCCAACAATCATAATGATTGAAAGGTCGTGTTCGATTTCTGCATGGTCTACTTCAGCCTTTTGAACCAACTGACGAAGGATTTCTTCTTCCTTGATAGGAGTTAGTTCGCGAGAACGGAGGATGATCGAAAGATCGTCGATACCTGTTGGCATATGTTCCCAACCGATGTTAAGATCTTCAAGGATTTGCAGGACCTTGCGACCAAATCCAACCTCACGGTTCATGAGGTATTTCGACATGTTGATGCTGACAAAGCCTGAGTCACCAGCAATTCCCACAACTGGGAATTCATCATTACTGTGTTTTAGAACGATACGAGTACCTGGATGGTCAGGATTGTTGGTATTCTTGATAACTAGAGGAATTTTTCCTCGGTAGGCAGGAAGAAGGGCTTCGTCATGAAGGACTGAGAAGCCTGCATAGGCCAACTCACGCATTTCACGGTAGGTCAACTCTGGGATAGAGTGTGGTTGGTGAATGATTCCTGGGTGAGCCGCAAAGATACCATCAACATCCGTAAAGTTTTCATAGAGGTCTGCCTTAACACCGGCAGCAATGATAGAACCTGTAATGTCTGATCCTCCACGTGAGAAGGTACAGATTTGATTTTCCTTGGTAACTCCAAAGAAACCAGGAATGACAAGGACTTCATTTGCATTTGTCAATTCTTCAATCTTGTCATAACTTGATGGAATGATGCGAGCGTGACCAGGTTCACTTGTGACCACAATACCAGCTTCTCTAGGGTGCACATAGCGTGCATCGATCCCGTTTTGATTAAAGTAGGCGGCAATCAATTTAGCATTGTTATTTTCACCGGCTGCTAGGAAAGTATCGTAGAGAAATTCGTTTTCTTCGATAGGAAGAGTAGCTAAGGCACGAATGCTTTTAGAGATTTTTTCTAAAACCGCAGGTTTTAGTCCCAATTCACTCACCATAGCAGCATAGCGGTCAATAATCCAGCTTTGGCTCTTGCTAATATCGTTACCAGCAACATAGTCGCGGTAGTATTTAATCAAGGCATCCGTAACCTTAGTATCTTCAGCATTGCGTTTACCAGGCGCAGAAACGACGACAAAACGACGCTCTGAATCGCTTTTTACGATGTTTAAAACTTTTTCTAATTGACTAGCAGAGGCAAGAGAGCTACCTCCAAATTTAACAACCTTCATAAGAACTCCTAAAGTAAGTATTTTATACGATTATAGCAGAAAGAAAGCCTTTTTTCAATGAAGAAAATAAGATGCTTTCTAGGATAAAGCGATTCTTTATAATCGGCTGAGACACTTTCAGTTGATTTTTTCTTGCTTTCTGATTTTAAAAAAGATATACTTTGAAAATAGAATAATTTAAACTGCTTATAAAATAAAAAGGAGTCCTGATGGAACACATTATTTATCAGCTTGAAGAGGATTTGGCAATCCTTACCTTGAATCGTCCTGAGGTCGCAAATGGTTTTCATATTCCTATGTGTGAGGAGATTTTAGAAGCTCTGACTTTGGCAGAAGAGGATCCGGCTGTGCATTTTGTCTTAATCAACGCGAATGGCAAAGTCTTTTCAGTTGGGGGAGATTTGGTTGAGATGAAGCGAGCAGTCGATGAGGATGATATTCCATCATTGACAAAAATCGCAGAATTGGTCAATACTATTTCTTATAAAATCAAGCAAATTGCTAAACCTGTCTTGATGGAGGTTGATGGGGCTGTTGCAGGTGCCGCAGCGAATATGGCTGTTGCTGCAGATTTCTGTCTGGCAACGGATAAGGCTAAATTTATCCAAGCTTTTGTTGGAGTTGGTTTGGCTCCGGATGCAGGAGGAATTCATCTCTTGAGTCGAAGTATTGGTGTGACGCGTGCTGCTCAATTAGCTATGACAGGTGAGGCTTTGAACGCAGAAAAAGCTCTAGAGTGGGGGCTGGTTTACCGTGTCTGTGAAGCTGATAAACTTGAAAAGACGAGAGAACAGCTCCTTAAAAAATTGAGACGCGGGTCAGCTAATTCCTATACAGCCATCAAGAAGTTGGTTTGGGAGAGCCAATTTAAAGACTGGCAGAGTTACGCTACTTTAGAACTGAACCTACAGGAATCACTAGCGAAAACAGAGGATTTCAAAGAGGGAGTTCAGGCTCATTCGGAAAGAAGAAGACCTAAATTTACAGGAAAATAAAAAAATACTTGCACCATTCTTTGAACTTTGATATAATTCTCTTGTCAAATGTTTTGATTCTAAAAGTTTTTTTGAAAAGGAGGGAAGGAAAGATTGGACTACCAACGAATTAATGAATATTTAACGTCTATATTTAACAATGTCCTCGTTATTGAGGAAGTTAGCTTGAGGGGTAGTCGTTTCAAGGATATCTCCATCAAAGAAATGCATACGATTGATGTGATTGGAAAAGTTCCAGATGTGACACCAAGTCAAGTGTCAAAAGAGTTGATGGTTACTCTTGGGACAGTTACGACTAGTTTGAATAATCTCGAACGCAAGGGTTACATTGAACGCATTCGTTCAGAACATGATCGGCGTGTGGTACATCTGCATTTGACAAAGAAAGGTCGCTTGGTTCATAGGCTACATAAACGCTTCCACAAGGCCATGGTTGAAAAAATCATTGATGGTATGAGTAAACAAGAAATTGAGGTTATGAGCAAAGGTTTGACCAATCTTTATCAATTTTTGGAGGATTTGAGATAATGGCTTTTGCAAAAATAAGCCAGGTTGCTCATTATGTGCCAGAGCAAGTGGTTACAAATCATGATTTGGCTCAGATTATGGATACCAATGATGAGTGGATTTCAAGTCGGACGGGAATACGACAAAGGCATATCTCAAAAACAGAATCTACTAGTGATTTGGCTACAGAGGTTGCTAAGAAACTGATGACAAAAGCTGGAATCACAGGGGAGGAGCTGGATTTTATCATCCTAGCTACCATTACTCCAGATTCAATGATGCCCTCAACAGCTGCTCGTGTCCAAGCCAATATTGGTGCTAATAAGGCCTTTGCTTTTGACCTAACAGCAGCTTGCAGTGGATTTGTATTTGCTCTTTCAACTGCTGAAAAGTTTATCGCTTCTGGTCGCTTTCAAAAAGGCTTGGTGATTGGTAGTGAAACCCTTTCTAAGGCAGTCGATTGGTCAGATCGATCAACAGCTGTTTTGTTTGGAGATGGTGCTGGTGGAGTCTTGCTAGAAGCTAGCGAGCAAGAGCATTTCTTAGCTGAAAGCCTCAATAGTGATGGGAGTCGTAGCGAGTGTCTGACGTATGGACATTCAGGCTTACATTCTCCATTTTCAGATCAAGAAAGTGCAGATTCATTTTTGAAGATGGATGGACGCGCAGTCTTTGATTTTGCTATTCGAGATGTAGCCAAGTCTATCAAGCAGACTATTGATGAATCTCCTATAGAGGCGGCAGACTTGGATTATCTGCTACTTCATCAGGCTAATGACCGTATTTTGGATAAGATGGCTAGAAAAATCGGTGTCGACCGAGCCAAACTTCCAGCCAATATGATGGAATATGGCAATACCAGTGCAGCAAGTATCCCGATTTTACTTTCAGAGTGTGTAGAACAAGGTCTCATCCGTTTAGATGGTAGCCAGACTGTTCTACTATCAGGCTTCGGTGGAGGTTTGACATGGGGCACGCTCATTCTTACAATTTAGGTAATCATGTGGTGAACACATTGTTATAAAAAACTATTTATTTTAAAGGAGTCCTATCATGGCAGTATTTGAAAAAGTACAAGAAATTATTGTTGAAGAACTTGGAAAAGACGCATCAGAAGTAACACTTGAATCAACTTTTGATGATTTGGACGCAGATTCATTGGACTTGTTCCAAGTGATCTCAGAAATTGAAGATGCTTTTGATATCCAAATCGAAGCAGAAGATGACTTGAAAACAGTTGGTGACTTGGTTGCCTACGTTGAAGAGCAAACAAAATAAACAGAATATAAATAGAAGGAGTAGGGAAACCCGCTCCCTCTTGTTTAGGCAATAGTTTGATTGTCAAATTATGATGGTATCGAACTATTACGTAAGCAAGAAACGATGGAGGCACTATGAAAACGCGTATTACAGAATTATTGAACATTGATTATCCTATTTTCCAAGGAGGAATGGCCTGGGTTGCTGATGGTGATTTGGCAGGAGCTGTTTCCAAGGCTGGAGGACTAGGGATTATCGGTGGGGGGAATGCCCCTAAAGAAGTTGTCAAGGCAAATATTGATAAAATCAAATCATTGACTGATAAACCCTTTGGTGTCAACATCATGCTCTTGTCTCCCTTTGTGGAAGATATTGTAGACCTCGTTATCGAGGAAGGGGTTAAGGTAGTGACAACAGGCGCGGGAAATCCAAGCAAATACATGGAACGTTTCCATGAAGCTGGTATTACGGTTATTCCTGTTGTACCAAGTGTTGCCCTAGCTAAACGCATGGAAAAAATCGGTGCGGACGCTGTTATTGCAGAAGGAATGGAGGCCGGGGGGCATATCGGTAAATTAACAACCATGACCTTGGTGCGCCAGGTTGCTGCTGCTGTATCTATTCCTGTTATTGCTGCAGGAGGGATTGCGGATGGTGAAGGTGCTGCGGCTGGCTTTATGCTAGGTGCAGAGGCTGTTCAGGTTGGAACTCGTTTTGTCGTTGCAAAAGAGTCTAATGCCCATCCAAATTACAAGGCCAAGATTTTAAAAGCTAGGGATATTGATACTACGATTTCAGCTCAACACTTTGGCCATGCTGTTCGTGCAATTAAAAATCAGTTGACTCGTGATTTTGAAAAAGCTGAGAAAGATGCCTTTAAACAAGAAAATCCAGATTTGGAAATTTTTGAACAAATGGGCGCAGGTGCACTAGCCAAAGCAGTTGTTCACGGAGATGTGGATGGAGGCTCCGTCATGGCAGGTCAAATTGCAGGGCTTGTTTCCAAAGAAGAAACCGTTGAAGAAATCCTAAAAGATTTGTATTACGGAGCAGCTAAGAAAATTCAAGAAGAAGCCTCTCGTTGGGCAGGAGTTGTAAGAAATGACTAAAACAGCCTTTTTATTTGCTGGCCAAGGTGCTCAGTATCTAGGTATGGGCCGTGATCTCTATGATCACTACCCTATTGTCAAAGAAACGATTGATCAAGCAAGTCAGGTGCTTGGTTATGATTTGCGTCATCTTATTGATAGGGAAGAAGAAAAACTCAATCAGACCCGCTATACGCAACCAGCTATTTTAGCGACTTCAGTTGCTATTTACCGTTTATTGCAAGAAAAGGGCTATCAGCCTGACATGGTTGCTGGTTTGTCTCTTGGAGAATACTCTGCCTTGGTAGCCAGCGGTGCCTTGGATTTTGAAGATGCGGTAGCCTTGGTTGCTAAGCGTGGCGCCTATATGGAAGAAGCGGCCCCTGCTGGTTCTGGCAAGATGGTAGCAGTTCTCAATACGCCAGTAGAGGTCATTGAAGAAGTCTGTCGAAAAGCTTCTGAACTTGGAGTAGTTACTCCAGCCAACTATAATACACCTGCACAAATTGTGATTGGTGGAGAAGTGGTTGCAGTTGATCGAGCTGTCGAACTCTTGCAGGAAGCAGGTGCCAAACGCTTGATTCCTCTCAAGGTGTCAGGTCCCTTTCATACTGCTCTCCTTGAGCTTGCTAGCCAGAAACTAGCTGAAACTCTGGCTCAGGTAAGTTTTTCAGATTTTACTTGTCCCCTAGTTGGCAATACAGAAGCTGCAGTTATGCAAAAAGAAGACATTGCTCAACTCTTGACGCGTCAGGTCAAGGAACCAGTTCGTTTCTATGAAAGTATTGCAGTTATGCAAGAAGCAGGAGTAACCAACTTTATCGAGATTGGACCAGGGAAAGTCTTGTCAGGCTTTGTCAAAAAAATTGATAAAACGGCTAAACTAGCTAATGTTGAAGATCAGGCGAGTTTGGAAACCTTGCTAGAAAACGAGTAATCCCTTCTCCCATAAATACAAGAGGAAACAGGAGAAAAGAATGCAACTAAAAAATAAAAATATCTTTATTACAGGTTCGAGTCGTGGGATTGGTCTTGCCATTGCCCACAAGTTTGCTCAGGCAGGAGCCAACATTGCCTTAAACAGCCGTGGGACAATCTCAGAGGACTTGCTAGCCGAGTTTTCAAACTATGGTGTCAAGGTGGTTCCCATTTCAGGAGATGTATCAGATTTTGCAGACGCTAAGCGTATGGTTGATCAAGCTATTGCAGAGCTGGGTTCAGTAGATGTTTTGGTCAACAATGCAGGAATTACACAAGATACCCTAATGCTCAAGATGACAGAAGCGGATTTTGAAAAAGTGCTCAAGGTTAACCTGACTGGTGCCTTTAACATGACACAATCAGTCTTGAAACCGATGATAAAAGCTAGAGAAGGTGCTATCATTAATATGTCTAGTGTTGTTGGTTTGATGGGAAATATCGGTCAAGCTAACTATGCAGCTTCTAAGGCTGGTTTGATTGGTTTTACCAAGTCTGTGGCGCGTGAAGTGGCCAATCGCAATATCAGGGTTAATGCTATTGCACCTGGAATGATTGAGTCCGATATGACAGCTGTTCTATCAGACAAGGTAAAAGATGCCATGCTGGCACAAATTCCTATGAAAGAATTTGGGCAGGCAGAGCAGGTTGCAGATTTGACAGTATTTTTAGCAGGCCAAGATTATCTAACTGGTCAAGTGGTTGCCATTGATGGTGGCTTAAGTATGTAGCAGAAGCTAGAGGTAAAAAAGATGAAACTAAATCGCGTAGTAGTAACAGGTTATGGAGTAACATCTCCAATCGGAAATACACCAGAAGAATTTTGGAATAGTTTGACAACTGGAAAAATCGGAATTGGTCCAATTACAAAATTTGATCATAGTGACTTTGATGTGCATAATGCAGCAGAAATCCAAGATTTTCCTTTTGATAAATACTTTGTAAAGAAAGATACCAATCGTTTCGATAACTATTCTTTGTATGCCTTGTACGCAGCCCAAGAAGCCATTAATCATGCCAATTTAGATGTAGAGGCTCTTGATAAAGATCGTTTTGGTGTTATCGTGGCCTCTGGTATTGGTGGAATCAAAGAAATTGAAGATCAAGTGCTTCGACTCAACGAAAAAGGGCCAAAACGTGTGAAACCATTGACCCTTCCAAAAGCCTTGCCAAATATGGCTTCAGGAAATGTTGCCATGCGTTTTGGAGCAAACGGTGTTTGTAAATCCATCAATACTGCCTGCGCTTCATCAAATGACGCAATTGGAGATGCTTTCCGCTCAATTAAGTTTGGTTTCCAAGATGTTATGTTGGTAGGTGGTTCAGAGGCCTCTATCACACCTTTTGCGATTGCTGGTTTCCAAGCTTTGACAGCTCTTTCTACTACAGAGGATCCAAGTCGTGCTTCTATCCCATTTGATAAGGACAGAAACGGTTTTGTCATGGGTGAAGGTTCAGGGATGTTGGTTCTTGAAAGTCTTGAACACGCTGAAAAACGTGGGGCAACGATCCTTGCCGAAGTAGTTGGTTACGGAAATACCTGTGATGCTTACCATATGACTTCACCACATCCAGAAGGTCAGGGTGCTATCAAGGCCATCAAACTAGCTTTGGAGGAAGCTGAAATTTCTCCAGAGCAAGTAGCCTATGTTAATGCTCACGGAACGTCAACTCCTGCTAATGAAAAAGGAGAAAGTGGTGCCATCGTAGCTGTTCTTGGTAAGGAAGTACCTGTATCATCAACCAAGTCTTTCACAGGACATTTGCTGGGAGCTGCAGGTGCGGTAGAAGCTATCGTCACCATCGAAGCTATGCGTCATAACTTTGTACCAATGACAGCTGGAACAAGTGAAGTATCAGATTATATCGAAGCCAATGTCGTTTATGGACAAGGCTTGGAGCAAGAAATTCCATACGCTATTTCAAATACCTTTGGTTTTGGTGGCCACAATGCAGTTCTTGCTTTCAAACGTTGGGAGAATAAATAAGTATGAATTTAAACGATATTAAAGACTTGATGGCTCAATTTGACCAGTCAAGTTTGAGAGAATTTTCTTATAAGAACGGGACGGATGAGTTGCAGTTTAGCAAGAATGAAGCTAGACTGGTATCTGAAGCTGTACCTCAAGTCGCTCCAGCGCCCGTTCTAGCAACCCCGAGTCCAGTAGTTTCTACATCTACTCCAGCAGAGACTGTAACAGAAGAGGTTCCAGCACCAGCTGAAGCAAGTGTGGCTGCTGAGGGAGATGTTGTAGAGAGTCCACTTGTTGGAGTGGCTTACTTGGCTGCTGGTCCAGATAAACCTGCCTTTGTAACAGTTGGTGATAGTGTTAAAAAAGGTCAAACATTGGTGATTATCGAAGCCATGAAAGTCATGAATGAAATTCCAGCACCTAAGGATGGTGTGGTAACGGAAATTCTCGTTTCTAACGAAGAAATGGTTGAGTTTGGTAAAGGATTGGTACGTATCAAATGATCGATATTCAAGGAATCAAAGAAGCCCTTCCCCACCGTTATCCTATGCTACTAGTAGACCGTGTCTTGGAAGTGCGCGAGGACACCATTGTTGCCATCAAAAATGTGACCATCAATGAGCCCTTCTTTAATGGTCATTTCCCTCAATACCCTGTCATGCCAGGTGTTCTGATTATGGAAGCCTTGGCGCAAACAGCTGGTGTATTGGAGTTATCAAAACCTGAAAATAAGGGGAAACTGGTCTTTTACGCTGGTATGGATAAGGTTAAATTCAAGAAGCAAGTTGTACCAGGCGACCAATTGCTTATGACAGCGACTTTTGTAAAACGTCGTGGCACCATTGCTGTGGTTGAAGCAAAGGCTGAAGTGGATGGCAAGCTTGCGGCCAGTGGTACTCTTACCTTTGCAATAGGGAACTAAGGAGGTTCTCCATGTTTCGAAAAATTTTAATTGCCAATCGTGGTGAAATTGCGGTTCGTATTATCCGTGCGGCGCGTGAATTGGGGATTGCAACGGTGGCGGTTTATTCAACTGCTGATAAGGAAGCCCTGCATACGCTTTTGGCAGATGAAGCAGTTTGTATCGGTCCTGGTAAGCCTACAGAGTCTTATCTCAATATTAATGCGGTTCTATCAGCTGCAGTCTTGACTGAGGCAGAAGCCATTCACCCAGGTTTCGGATTTCTCAGTGAAAATTCCAAATTTGCAACCATGTGTGAAGAAGTTGGTATCAAGTTTATCGGTCCATCTGGTCATGTCATGGATATGATGGGAGATAAAATCAATGCGCGTGCTCAGATGATTAAAGCAGGCGTGCCTGTCATTCCAGGTTCAGATGGAGAAGTGCATAACTCTGAGGAAGCTTTGATTGTTGCTGAAAAAATTGGCTACCCTGTTATGCTCAAGGCTTCAGCAGGTGGAGGTGGTAAAGGGATTCGTAAGGTTGAAAAACCAGAAGACCTCGTTTCCGCCTTTGATACTGCTTCAAGTGAAGCCAAGGCCAATTATGGCAATGGTGCCATGTACATAGAACGGGTTATCTATCCAGCTCGTCACATCGAGGTTCAAATCCTAGGAGATGAGCATGGACATGTGATTCACTTGGGGGAACGGGATTGTTCTCTTCAACGGAATAACCAAAAGGTTTTGGAAGAAAGTCCTTCGATTGCAATCGGAAAAACGCTGCGCCATGAAATTGGTGCTGCGGCTGTTCGAGCGGCAGAGTCTGTTGGTTATGAAAATGCAGGGACCATTGAGTTTCTTCTTGATGAAGCCAGTGGTAAATTCTATTTCATGGAAATGAATACACGTGTTCAGGTAGAGCATCCAGTAACAGAATTTGTTTCAGGTGTGGATATCGTTAAGGAACAAATTCGCATTGCGGCAGGTCAGCCTTTGTCTGTTAAGCAAGAAGATATTGTTCTGCGTGGTCATGCCATCGAGTGTCGGATCAATGCAGAAAACCCAGCCTTCAACTTTGCTCCAAGTCCAGGTAAGATTACCAATCTCTATCTGCCAAGTGGAGGAGTAGGCTTGCGCGTGGATTCAGCAGTTTATCCAGGTTATACCATTCCGCCTTATTATGATAGTATGATTGCTAAAATCATCGTTCACGGTGAAAATCGTTTTGATGCCTTGATGAAAATGCAACGAGCCCTCTATGAACTAGAGATAGAGGGGGTGCAGACCAATGCAGATTTCCAGCTTGACCTCATTTCAGATCGTAATGTCATTGCTGGAGATTATGATACTTCCTTCTTGATGGAAACCTTCTTACCTAAATATCAAGAAAAAGAATAAAATGACTTCAAGAGTTTAAACCGAAAAGGGGAATCAATGGCTCTATTTAGTAAAAAAGATAAGTATATTCGAATCAATCCCAATCGTTCGGTTAGGGAAAAACCTCAAGCTAAGCCAGAGGTTCCAGATGAATTATTCTCCCAGTGTCCAGGCTGTAAGCATACCATTTATCAGAAGGATCTGGGAAGTGAGCGTATCTGTCCACATTGTAACTACACCTTTCGTATTTCTGCCCAAGAACGCTTGGCTTTGACGATTGATATGGGGACTTTCAAGGAATTATTTACGGGGATTGAAAGCAAGGATCCCTTGCATTTCCCTGGTTATCAAAAGAAACTAGCAACTATGCGTGAAAAAACAGGTCTGGATGAAGCTGTTGTGACAGGAACAGCTCTTATTAAAGGTCAGACTGTGGCTCTTGGGATTATGGATTCTAACTTTATCATGGCTTCTATGGGTACGGTTGTAGGTGAAAAAATCACTCGTTTGTTTGAGTATGCGACTGTCGAACAATTGCCAGTTGTTCTCTTCACAGCCTCTGGTGGGGCCCGTATGCAGGAAGGAATCATGAGTCTCATGCAGATGGCCAAGATTTCTGCAGCAGTTAAACGCCATTCAAATGCTGGTCTCTTTTATCTGACCATTTTGACAGATCCAACGACAGGTGGAGTAACAGCTTCTTTCGCTATGGAGGGCGATATCATTCTGGCTGAACCACAGAGCTTGGTTGGTTTTGCTGGGCGTCGTGTGATTGAAAATACGGTTCGTGAAAACTTGCCTGAGGATTTTCAAAAGGCAGAATTCCTACTGGAACATGGCTTTGTAGATGCTATTGTCAAAAGAAGAGATTTGCCAGATACGATTGCTAGCCTAGTCAGATTGCATGGAGGGTGTCCTAGATGAATATTGCAAAAATAGTCAGAGAAGCGCGTGAGCAGAGTCGCTTGACAACCTTGGACTTTGCGACAGGCATTTTTGATGAATTTATCCAATTACACGGTGACCGTTCTTTTCGTGATGATGGTGCAGTTGTCGGTGGTATTGGCTGGCTTGGAGATCAAGCTGTCACAGTGGTTGGTATCCAAAAAGGCAAGAGCTTGCAAGACAACCTCAAACGGAATTTTGGACAACCACATCCAGAAGGCTATCGCAAGGCCCTACGGTTGATGAAACAAGCTGAAAAATTTGGCCGTCCAGTTGTGACCTTTATCAATACTGCAGGTGCCTATCCTGGTGTGGGAGCGGAAGAACGCGGTCAAGGGGAAGCTATCGCTCGCAATCTTATGGAAATGAGTGATCTGAAAGTTCCGATTATCGCCATCATTATCGGTGAAGGTGGTTCAGGTGGGGCTTTGGCTCTAGCAGTTGCAGACCGTGTCTGGATGCTGGAAAATTCTATCTATGCCATTCTCAGCCCAGAAGGCTTTGCTTCCATTCTATGGAAGGACGGAACTCGTGCCATGGAAGCGGCAGAGCTGATGAAAATCACTTCTCATGAACTGCTAGAAATGGACGTGGTGGACAAGGTGATTTCTGAAGCAGGACTTTCTAGCAAAGAATTAATTAAGAATGTCAAAAAAGAACTCCAAGCTGAGCTAGCTAGACTTTCGCAAAAACCGTTAGAAGCGTTGTTGGAAGAGCGTTACCAACGATTTAGAAAATACTAATACTTCAGAATACATAAAAACTAGAGCTGGCAGTCAGTTCTAGTTTTTATGTGGTTCTTACTTTATACCAAGGGGAAAGTCAAAAGGTGCCTGGAAGACCAAACACCTTTTCGATTATTCATTTTCTTCTGTTACAAATTGACTAAGCAGTCCATTGATAAAACGGGCTGATTTTTGATCTGAAAAATTCTTAGCAAGTTCAATGGCTTCATTGACTGCTACCAGCTGAGGTGTATCAAATGATGTGATTTCAAAGATACCCAAGCGTAGTAAGTTTTTTTCGACCAAGGTCAAGCGTTCAACTGTCCAGCCTGACTTGAGGTGCTGGTTGATTTGTTTATCCAACTCGTCTTTTTGAGCTTGAACGCCAGAAACCAAGTTCAGAAGAAAGGCAGGGATTTGCACATCTGCATCTTCACGGTCATGCGTGTAGGCAAAGTGACAAGCTGTTTCCATATCTGTGCCGAATTCAAGACTCATAAGAGCTTGAAAAGCGCATTTACGAAGTTCGCGTCTAGATTCTAATAATGGACTAGTCATTGAGGAAGTCCTCGTTAAATAAATCTTTCAACTCAGGTTTTGGTGTTTTATCTGGAACGATTCCTGCAACATGGATGTTGACAGCAGCAAGTTCCACATCAGCCATATCTCGGACAGCATCTTTGACCGCTTTTTGAATAGCAAGAGCAACTTTTGGTACTTTTACACCGTACTCAAGATAGAGATAAATGTCAGCAGTTAGTTCTTCGTTGCTTTCTTTTAAGTAGACGCCACGACCAAGAGAGAGTTTTGATAGGGTATCAGATACGGATTTATTTGAAAATGAGTGGACACCATCAACTTTAGCAGTTGCGATGGCAATGATTTTTTCAAGTACACGTGGAGCGATAACGATTTCGCCAAATTGTTCTTCAATTCCCATAGAATGACCTCTTTCTAGAGATTAGGCACGAGAAACGTAAGTTCCTTCTGCAGTGTTGATGATCAATTTTTGCCCAGCTTCGATGAAGTCAGGAACGTTGACAACAAGTCCAGTTTCCATAGTCGCTGGTTTACCAGAACCTGTAACAGTAGCACCTTTGATAGATGGTTGTGTTTCAGCGACTGTCAATTCAACAGTAGTTGGTACAGTTACACCGATTACTTCAGTTCCGTAGAATTGGATTTTTACATCAGAGTTTTCAAGGATGTAAAGCAATTCATTTTCAACGTTTACGACTGGGATTTCGTATTGGTCGTAAGTTTCAGTATTCATGAAGTAGGCAGTTTCATCCATCTTGTACAAGTATTGAGCTGGAACAGTTTCGATAATAGCTTGTTCGAATTTTTCTTCTGGACGGTAGCTTGTGTCAAATGTAGAACCAGTACGGACATCACGTAATTTCATACGCATGATTGTGTTTCCTTTACCTGGTTTGTGGTGGCTAGCTTCCAAAACGCGGATTAATTTTCCGTCTGCAGTTTCAAATGTCATACCAGCTTTCAATTTGCTTGCTTCAATCATGTTTTTACCTCTTTAATAAATATTATTACTCTTCATTTTACCATAAAATCTTCTGGAAATAAAGCCAAAATAGTTAATGGGATTTGGTAAGAGCGAAAAAACCAACCTCAAGGCTGGTTTCTTTTATATATTAATCTTCTTTCAACTTTGCCAATTCCTGGGCAAGCAGCTTAAGGGCGACTTGTGGGTTGGCTTGGCCTTTGGTTGCTTTCATAAGGAATCCTGTAAATGCCTTATCTGCGTTACGTTTACCTGACTTGAAGTCGGCAACAGCCGCTTCGTTATCGGCAAAGACTTGGTGGATGATTGGGATCAGGATTTCAGGGTCTGAGATTTGAACCATACCTGCTTTTTCAACGTATTCACGCGCACCGCCGCCATTTTTAGCCAGGTGGACAAAGACTTTCTTGGCAATCTTAGAAGAGATAGTGCCGTCTTCGATGATGGCAATCATTTCAACCAAGTTTTCTGGTGTCAATTCGATTTGTTCAAGTGTCTTGCCTTCAGCGTTTAAGAACTGAGCGACTTCTCCTTGGAGCCAGTTAGAAACTTGTTTGGCATCGCCACCAAGAGCCACAGCTTTTTCAAAGAAATCAGAAGTGACCTTGTTCGCAGTCAACTGGCTAGCATCGTAGTCTGACAAGCCGAGGTCAGAGACGTAGCGAGCACGGCGTTCTTTTGGAAACTCTGGCAATTCAGTACGCATTTCCTCAATCCACTCATCTGAGATTTCAAAAAGAGGTAGGTCTGGCTCTGGGAAGTAGCGGTAGTCTGCAGCACCTTCCTTAACACGCATGAGGATGGTTGCTTTGTTGGCTTCATCGTAGCGACGTGTTTCTTGGCGGATTTGACCACCTGAGCGAAGGATTTCAGCTTGACGTTGGACTTCGTATTCAAGACCTTTGCGGACGTTAGAGAAGGAGTTGAGGTTCTTCAACTCAGTCTTGGTACCGAATTTCTCTTGACCATACGGACGAAGGGAGATGTTGGCATCCACACGCATAGAACCTTCTTCCATCTTAACATCAGAAATGCCAGCGTACTGGATAACTTCCTTGAGGGCTGTTAGGTAAGCGTAGGCTTCTTCTGGCGAACGCATGTCAGCTTCAGATACAATCTCAATCAAGGGCACCCCTTGGCGGTTGAGGTCAACATAAGAGTAGCCATCTGTACCGTGGGTGTTTTTACCAGCGTCTTCTTCTAGGTGGGCACGTTCGATACCGATTTTCTTGGTCGTACCGTCTTCTAGCTCGACTTCAATCCAACCGTTATAACCGATTGGCTCATCAAACTGAGAAATTTGGTAGGCTTTAGGATTATCAGGATAGAAGTAGTTCTTGCGGTCAAAGTGCATCTTTTTGTGGATGTCCATGTTGAGGGCAAGAGCAGCCTTGATACCGGCATCAACAACACCTTTATTGAGAACTGGCAGAACTCCTGGGAAGGACCAGTCAATCACGTTAGTGTTGGCATTTTGGTCATTTCCAAAGTGGGCAGAAGTAGGTGAGAAGATTTTTGAATTGGTGTTGAGCTCTACGTGGACTTCAAGTCCAATGACTGTTTCAAAGTTCATTAGTTATCACCTCCAAAAATCACGGGTTGTTGTTTGTGGTAGTTTGTTGTTGCTTCAAAGGCAGCAGCAGCTTGGTAAATGGTTTCCTCAGAGTACTTAGGACCAATCAATTGCAGACCGACAGGTAGTCCTTGAGAGAATCCAGCAGGAATCGAAATTCCTGGAAGACCTGCCAAGTTGACTGGGATTGTCAAAAGGTCAGCCAAGTACATGGCAACTGGGTCATGGTTGAGTGAGTCCAAGTCATAAGCAACACTTGGAGCAGTTGGGCCCAAAATCAAGTCATAATCTGCGAAGACTTTTTCGAAATCTTGAATGATGAGGGTACGGACTTGACCAGCTTTCTTGTAGTAAGCATCGTAGTAACCTGATGAAAGGCTGAAAGTACCTAGCATGATACGGCGTTTCACTTCTTCACCGAAACCTTGGCTACGGCTGTTTACATAGATTTCATCAAGGTTGGTCGCATCCTCTGCGCGGTAACCATAACGGATACCGTCAAAACGTTGCAAGTTTGATGAAGCTTCAGATGAAGCGATGATGTAGTAGACGGCAACACCGTATTTAGAGTGAGGAAGGCTGACTTCTTCGACGATAGCACCAAGTTTTTCAAAGTGTTTGGCGGCGTTCAGGATTCTTTCCTTAACCTCTGGGTCAATTCCTTCACCAAGGTATTCCTTAGGCAAAGCAATTTTCATGCCCTTGATGTCTTGACCGATTTTTGAAGTAAAGTCGGCAATGCGGACAGGGGCAGAAGTAGAGTCTTTGACGTCTTCGCTGGCAATAGCGTTGAGCAAGAGGGCATTTTCCTTAACAGTAGGAGCAAAAGGTCCAATCTGGTCTAATGAGCTACCAAAGGCAATGAGACCGAAACGAGAAACCGTTCCGTAGGTTGGTTTGAGACCAACGATCCCGTTGAAGGCAGCAGGTTGGCGGATAGAACCACCAGTATCAGAACCAAGTGACAAGCGAACTTGCCCAGAGGCTACAGCTGCGGCTGAACCACTTGATGAACCACCAGGAACCTTGCTGTGGTCCCAAGCATTTTTAGTGGCACCATAGTGCGAAGTCTCACCTGAACCACCCATGGCAAACTCGTCCATGTTGGTTTTCCCTACGACAATCATGCCTTTAGCCTTTGCATTGGAAACGGCTGTTGCATCAAAGATTGGCTCGTAGTTATAGAGCATTTTTGAGGCAGCAGTTGTGAGAATGCCGTCTGTAGAGATGTTATCCTTAACTGCAAGTGGAATTCCTGAAAGGACATTATCAGCATCAATTCCAGCTTCATCAATGGCTTTAGCTTGGGCAAGAGCTTGCTCTTCAGCGATGGTAACAAAAGCGTTAATAGCTGTTTCGCGAGACTTGATATCTTCAAGCGTAGCTTGTGTTAATTCAGTTGCTGAAATTTCCTTAGAGACAAGGAGATTGTGCAAGTCTTCAATGGTTTTATTGTTGAAAGTCATTAGGCATCTCCTCCATCGTCTAGGATAGCTGGTACCTTGATATAGTAGTTGTCTTTTTCAGGTACGTTTTTAAACAAGCGATCACGGTCTGTTCCTTCTTCGGCCACATCAGGGCGGAGTACAGTCTTGCGGTCAGCCATGGTTGTAGTAGGTGCAACACCAGTTGTGTCAACTTCGCCCAGCAATTCAACCATGTCTACAATCTTGGACAAGGTAGTTGCAAAGGCAGCAGTTTCTTCTTCAGAGAATCTTAATTTTGAAAGATTGGCAACGTGTGTTACCTCTTCTTGCGTAATTTTCATCTTGCATCCTTTCGTGAAATGATGATTTTGAGTCTGTTCTATTTTACCATATTTTCCTATAAATAAGGGAGCCAAACTGAAAAGAAATAGAAATTGAAAAATCGTTTTTAATTCGCTATAATAGTTAAACTAGAAAAAAGAAAAAATAAGAGTTAGGATAGAAACATGTTCCATCAATTTATCACCAGAACTCAGACAGTCCCTCCTCCCATTTCACTTTTTTGGTATGGGGTCATGATGCTTGTCTTAATGCTTTGTATTTATGGGGCACTTGCTTATCACAAAAATCCGAAATTTGTATACTTGTTTAAGGGGATTCAGATCCTCCAGTTGCTAGCACTCTATAGTTGGTATGTTGGTTTTGGGATTCCCTTTTCTAATAGTCTCCCATTTTATCATTGCCGTTTAGCTATGTTTGCTGTGGTTTTCTTGCCTGATAAATGGAAAAGTAAGCAGTACTTTGCCCTCTTAGGAGCAAGTGGAGCTGTCTTTGCACTAGTTTACCCAGTTTTTGACCCCTATGACTTCCCCCATATTACCAGTTTTTCATTTTTGATTGGGCACTATGCCCTTCTAGTGAATTCCTTGGTCTACTTGATGAATCACTATGACAAGAGCCTACTCAAGAAGTATATGATTGTAGTCTATACCTTTATCCTCAATCTCTTTCTAGTTGGGGTTAATCAGGTGACTGGTGGGAATTATGGCTTGTTAAATAAGACACCTTTTATTCCTGATGCCCCCCTGTGGCTAAAGTACCTACTTGTGTCCGTCATCCTTTCACTGGCTCTGGTTCTTTTTGATATCTTGTTCAAAAAACGGTGGAAAAAGAGAAACCAGGTGAAATCAGTGCTCTAGCTAACTTTTTTCGTCGGATGAGCAATTGAAAAACTACTCAAAATCCGATATAATGGGGTGTTGAAAGGAATGGGAAAATCCAATGTAGAAATCATTCTTAGCTATTGAAACAAGAAAAATAGAGAATCAAAGAAAGAGAACTTATGAATATTCAAGAAGAAATTAAGAAACGTCGTACTTTTGCCATCATCTCCCACCCGGACGCGGGGAAAACAACCATCACCGAGCAGTTACTCTACTTTGGGGGCGAGATTCGTGAGGCTGGTACCGTAAAAGGAAAGAAAACAGGGACGTTTGCCAAGTCTGACTGGATGGATATCGAGAAGCAACGTGGGATTTCGGTGACTTCATCTGTGATGCAGTTTGACTACGATGGTAAGCGCGTCAATATCCTCGACACACCAGGGCACGAGGACTTCTCAGAAGATACCTATCGGACCTTGATGGCGGTGGATGCTGCGGTCATGGTTGTGGACTCTGCCAAGGGTATCGAGGCGCAAACCAAGAAATTGTTTGAGGTTGTGAAACATCGTGGCATTCCCGTCTTTACCTTTATGAACAAGCTGGACCGTGACGGTCGTGAGCCACTGGACCTCTTGCAAGAATTGGAAGAAGTCTTGGGAATTGCTAGTTACCCTATGAACTGGCCAATCGGTATGGGGAAAGCCTTTGAAGGCTTGTATGACCTTTATAACCAACGCTTGGAGCTCTACAAAGGGGATGAACGTTTTGCCAGTCTAGAAGATGGGGACAAGCTTTTTGGCACCAATCCTTTCTACGAGCAGGTAAAAGATGATATTGAGCTTTTAAATGAAGCTGGGAATGAGTTTTCAGAGGAAGCTATTCTGGCTGGAGAATTGACGCCAGTCTTCTTTGGTTCAGCTTTGACAAACTTTGGTGTTCAAACCTTCCTTGAAACCTTCCTCAAGTTTGCTCCAGAACCACATGGTCACAAGAAAACAGATGGTGAAATTGTGGATCCTTATGACAAGGATTTCTCAGGATTTGTCTTTAAGATCCAAGCCAACATGGACCCTCGTCACCGTGACCGTATCGCCTTTGTCCGGATCGTATCAGGTGAATTTGAGCGTGGCATGAGTGTCAACCTGCCTCGTACTGGTAAGGGGGCTAAATTGTCTAATGTTACTCAGTTTATGGCAGAAAGTCGTGAGAATGTGACCAATGCCGTGGCAGGTGATATTATCGGTGTTTACGATACAGGTACTTATCAGGTTGGGGATACATTGACTGTTGGCAAAAACAAGTTTGAATTTGAACCACTGCCAACTTTTACACCTGAAATTTTCATGAAAGTTTCCGCTAAGAATGTCATGAAGCAAAAATCCTTCCACAAGGGAATTGAGCAATTGGTGCAAGAAGGAGCCATTCAGCTTTATAAGAATTACCAAACAGGCGAGTATATGCTGGGTGCTGTTGGTCAACTCCAGTTTGAAGTCTTTAAGCATCGTATGGAAGGTGAGTACAACGCTGAAGTAGTTATGAGCCCAATGGGTAAAAAGACCGTTCGTTGGATCAAGCCTGAGGACTTGGATGAACGGATGTCATCAAGCCGAAATATCTTGGCTAAAGACCGTTTTGACCAACCAGTCTTCCTCTTTGAAAATGACTTTGCCCTCCGCTGGTTTGCGGACAAGTATCCAGATGTAGAGTTGGAAGAGAAAATGTAGATCGCCAAAGTTACTTGATTGTGTAACAATCTAAGTAACTAACGCCAAGTTTCTATGGAACTTGGCTAGGCGCTCCACTAGTAAAGTTTTACGAATATTGTCGATTCGTAAAACTTTACGTCGTGACGGGTAGTGAGTGGTCTAGCTAACTGCTTTACTAACTCCGTTTGGCAAATAGAATCGATTTGTAAAACTCAGTGTCGTAATGGTAAGGAAGCGAACTAGCTAACTGCCTTACTAACTACGTTTGGCACATAGAATCGATTTGCCAAACTCCGTGTCGTAGTGTAACAATCGGTTTACCTAACTGCTTTACTAGGAAAAATCCACGAATGGTATCAATTCGTGGGCTTTTCTGTCGTGACGGGGAGATAATGGCCTAGCTAACTAGAAAAAACATCAATAGAATGCCCATGATTATAACCTAATTGTGGGCATTTTTGATAGGAGTTACAGGGAGAATCGAGTTGATTCGAAGCAATTTTTTATGAAAATCTATTGTCACAAGATGTACTTCGATAGTATTTTTTGCATTACATTATGAATTTATCAATGAAACATGAATAGTCAAGTTTTTATATTTTGTTTATATAATATGTTAAAAATCCGAACGTTATATACTTTTTACTACTAAAATAAATTTAGCTATATATATTTTAAAAAGTTATTTGAGGCTTTTTATACAAAGGTATTAGATGTTGTTAGAGAATTTATAAATGGTTCGATATTTCAAAATATTTGAATAGTAATATTATATAAAAATATATCAAATTTCTTGACAAGCGTTTGCATTTAAAGTATACTTTAAAGGTATGATTAAAATAGGGTGGATTGTCCACTTTTGGTATGTAGGGAAAGGGTAAAACATGTTTTTTAGACGTCAAAAAGGTGAGTATAGAGAAACCGATCGAGTGACGCGGTATAAGTTAATCAAATCAGGAAAACATTGGTTGCGCGCTTCAACCTCTCTTTTTGGTTTGTTCAAGGTCTTGCGTGGTGGTGTAGATACGACGCAAGTCATGACAGAAGTAGTAGAGGATAAAGTAAATTCTTCTATTACAGGTTTGGATATTATCAAGGGGCTTGCTGCCACAGGAGCTGTTTTAGGTGGTAGTGTTGCTACTCAAACAAAAGTATTTGCAAATGAAACAGTAGCCGTGGAAAAAACACTGGAAAATCCAGATCTTTTGGTTACAAATGATACAGTAGTTTTGGGTACGACATCTCTAAGTAACTCGGAAAATTCTGCTAGCTTGTCTACTTCTATAAGCGAAAGCGCTTCGATTTCAGAATCTGTGTCTAAGAGCTCGTCAGCCAGCACCTCAGCCAGTGCTTCCGCTAGTACGTCAGTTAGTGCCTCAGCTAGCACATCATCTTCAGCCAGCGCTAGTGCTTCAGATTCTGCAAGTATGTCAACTAGTTTGAGTCAATCTGCTAGCCAAACAAGTAGTGTGTCAACATCTGTAGGAGCTTCTTCAGAAAAAACTGTATCTGAAATTCAAGATGAGAAGAAAGCATCGACTCAAAATGAATCAAAGGTTGACAAGATTGATTCATCAATTTTGAAGCCTGCTACTATTGAGTCAAACACTGTTAAAACAAATTCAGATACAACAAGTTTAGTGGGAGCGACAGCTGCAACCTTGTCATCTGTAGAAACTTCTGTAAAGAAAAATGAAGAAAATCGTAAGAAGTTAACCAAGCTTTCAGCTGAAATGGGTGAATACTTAGCGAAGGCTGCTGGTTTACCAAATACTGATTCTGCAATTACTAAGGTAAATGCAGCAGTGACAGCTATTGAAAAAGCCTTGGCAGATCCAACGAGTGACTGGACAGAGGTGGTGCAAAAAGCTACTCTAGCTCGTAATTCTATTGTCAATGCTGTTTTAAGAGCGCAATCAGGAGCGCGTGATGCTCGTAATGGCCAAGCTATGTTGCGCGATGCTTCTCTTCGCGCAAGTTGGGCTCCTTCTCAAAATGATAGCCGTATGACAGTAAGTAGTCCAGTTGCTACTTTTGATAAGGCTACTGGTATCGCTACTTACACGATGAATGTTCAGGCTAATAGTGCTTTGAGCAATGTGGGTGTTAAAATAAATGTCGGCCAAGGTGGTCATGTCCAAAGTGCAAAATTTAATGACAATTTTATGGATAAAACCTACACTCAGGGTTCTGAAATTGTTTATAATTACAGACATGGACAAAATAGAAACTTAAACGGTACAATTGTAGTCAAAGTTAAATACGATAACAATGTGCCGACTGCGACTGCAGATATGCAGGTTCAGGTTAGCTCGGCACCTATCGGACAAAATACTCAAGGGAATGCTTCTACAGTTCAATCGGCAAGTGTTCCAACAGGTTACAATCAATCTAGACCAACGCCACCACCTTCTGTAAGTAAATCAGGTCCAAATATCGAGATTAAAAAAGGTACTCATTTCGATGTCTACAATGATGATAGTGTTGATCTCGCAGTTTCTATATTAAAAAATGGAACTAGAATTCATTCATATGGATCAAGAGGTGGCGATCCGATACCTGGTGTTACTTATGATGGTCCTTTGATGGGACAAGTTCTAAATAGAACGAATCCAAACTATAATCCTAATGATCCAAGAAATAAAAATCCATTCCTTAATCAACCTAGGGAATATGAAAATATTGGCAGTCATATACATGGAACTGTGGGTAACGGCGATGCATCTGCTACAGTAGGAAAAACCTATACTTATCTTATTGGAGCAGTTGATTGGGGAAATAAATCATCTGAAGCTACTGTTACTTATACCATAAAAGGTTTCAACGAACGCCATGATGTTCAAAGCGGAGATGTTGTTCAGGTTAAGGATTTGGAGCATTTAACACAGCAAGAAATTGCAGAAGTTTATAATAACTTTATTAATAATGCAGCCAATAAACGAGATTTATTAACTAATCAAGACCTTACTAAAGATGCATCAAAAGCAAACGTAACTTCGGACGCAAATGGTACCGTTTTAACCTTCCCAGGAACGAAAGCTAAGATTGAAGTTTCAACAAATGGTACGATCACAGTCACCTATCGTGATGGTACCACAAGTACTATCAATGCTGCCTTAGAAAAATACAATCCAATTGCCAAAGTCCCTAAAGTCTATACTTATATTGGTGAGCAGGCTGGTGACCTAGAGAATGCAAGTAACTTTATCCAGCGTGCTAACGGTAAAGAATTCCCTGCTGGAACAAGAATTACTTGGAAACAAGGGGCAGAAATTAAGACATCAGAGACAGGTTCTAAACAAGCTATTGCACACATCGAATATCCTAATGGTGGCAGTGAAGATGTTACTGTAGATTATGAAGTTCTGGCGACAATTAAGCCTAAAGGTCCAGTAAATGATATTCAAGGAACAGCTCCTCATAAGGGAACAGTTTGGCATAATTATGTTGATAAAGAGGGGACGGCTGGATATCCAAGTGGTGCAAGCCAAGCTTGGAGTAAAGATGGTCAAGTAGTTTCTAGCTCGCCTATCAATACAAATGAGACAGGAAGAAATACCTACCAAGTGACCTTTACCTATCCGGTAGGTCGTATGGGGGAAAATGACTCTAATAAATTAAGTCATACAGTTAATGTTGTCCATGATGTCTATAAGTTTGAATCAAATCGTTCTTATACTTTCACACAGAATAAAACAGATGATCCAGCTTATAAACAAGCAGTGGCAAATCCTAAAGAAGCGGTTACAAAAGTATCTGGAAGCCCAGAGTTTAATGCAGCAAACACTAATTACAAATGGGTCAATGGTGCACCGTCACTCACTGAGGTAGGAACCTTTACTAAGGAAGTAGAAGTAGAACTACCTGCAGATTCAACAGGGGTCAGAGTTAAACAGAATGTCCCCGTTACTGTGAAAGTAAAGCCACAAGCCCCTGAAATTGCAGCTGATTCAGTGAATGAAAAAGGTGGTTTGCCAAATCGTTCAATTGTTGTAACGAATGTGACACCTGGAGCTCTTGTAACCTTGACTTTAGCAGGCTATACGTTCGAGAAAAAAGCGAAGGACAACGAATCAAGCGTTACCTTTGAACCTGCTGATCTGAAAAAAGCATACGACGGCAATAATGGACTCTTACCTACAGGAAATGTAACGGTTAAACAAGAGAAAGTTGTAACGACTCCTTCTGGAGGAACAGAGACCCTTACTTCTGCCACAACTACTAAGACCATTACTAAAGAAAATGTAGCTCCAAATCCTGAATTTGAAATCTATGTCAAGAATGATAAGACTAAAAAATGGGAAAAGCTTTCTCCGAAAAATAATGTCCGTCCTGGCACGAGTGGATACGAGATTTTTGCCGGAGATGAAGTTAAAGTTGTCTTGAAGGGTTCAGATAATAGTGGCAAACTTAGAGATTTGAAACTTTATGATGGTATTTCAGATAAAGATAGAATATTCCAAAAAGGATATTCTTCGAATGATGATGCGCCAGGATTTAAGAATACACCAACGAATGCTCCTGCTACTTTAGAGTATACAGCTTCTTATAATGCTAATCAGAAATATGATGATAAAAATAAATGGAATCTCGGAACCAAAGTTGTAGACTTGTCTGATAACGAAGCACGCACTCCGACAGTAGTAGTTGCTCAAGGTAAATTGAATGTAAGATTCCCTGGTGTGAAGCCGTCAAGAGTCTTCCAAGTTAAACATCCAAACGCTCTGGATCAGCGTGAGAAAGATGAAATCTTGGCAGCTGTGAAAACAGCAAATCCAGAGACTGCAAATCGTATCAGTAGTTATTCTATTGCAGAAAATGGAACGGTGACCATCACTTATAAAGATGGAACGGTGAATACGGTAACGCCAGATATATCTGACTCTGATTACCGTGCATCAGTGTCTGCGTCGACAAGTGCAAGTCAAAGTGCCTCAGCTTCAGCCTCTACAAGCGCAGTAGCAAGTGCTTCAGCGTCAACAAGTGCGGTGGCTTCAGCTTCAGCATCAA
>NZ_KV794202.1:0-343 GCF_001808665.1 Streptococcus sp. HMSC070B10
ATTACATGGAACTAGCGAAAAGGATGTGGTTTGAGGAAAAAGATGGAATAGAGCCAGATTTATCGTATGCTGGGTATCTAGATTTACCAATCGATAAACTTTCTATTCACTTAGAATTAGACAAGGGAACTCATGATGTTAGATGGAGGAGTGTTCAAATAAAGGAAGGGATAAAATATGATTTTTTATCCCATAAATGTGAATATATACAGCTAGATTACGAAGATGCTATGATGTCGGACTTTCGTGAGAAAGGCGAATGTTTAAGAATCGCTTCTACCCACCTTGACCTTCTTACTGTTGATAAACGAGCTATGTATATTATGGCCATTGAAATTGCGAC
>NZ_KV794203.1:0-582 GCF_001808665.1 Streptococcus sp. HMSC070B10
ACCTTTGCAATCTCAAGCGCCATAATGTACATGGCGCGTCTATCAACTGTCAAAATTTCTAGATGGGTGGTTAAAATACGGAGATAGTCTCCCTTTTCATTATAATCCGTAGCAAACGCATCTTCAAACTCTATCTCAATACATTCTTTAATATGTGAAAAGAGTCTTCGTACCCCTTCCTTTAGGGGGACACTAGACCATCGCTTATCTGCAGTACTTTTCCTCAAGGATAAATTTACAGAAAAATCCTCTTGTAGTTGCTCATTGTCTCCAGCATTTGAGTACGATACTTGCTTTTCTTCTGGAAACCACATTTTTCCAGCTAGTTCCAAATAACCATAAGGTACTCTTTTTGTATAATCGCCTTTAATATAAATTCTCACTCGTCTTCCTCATCGTCATAAACACGTTCTCCATGGATTTTGATATATTCTTCACGAAGGCGTTCTTCCTCTTCCCATAGAGGGTCTCTTACTGGTATCATTGTTTTTAATTCTTCCAAACTAATTTCAACCGCTTCATCATAAGTCAGCGAAAGAACATCCTTGTGATATTCCTTAAATTCTTCTACACTTAGCCAAC
>NZ_KV794204.1:0-283 GCF_001808665.1 Streptococcus sp. HMSC070B10
TTGACATCTTCTTGAGTCTTAGCCTCTTGAATAGCTGCGATTGCTTTGTCAGTAATTTCAACTAATTTCTTCTTAGCATCGTTGTTAGCACCAAGTTCAGCTACTTTTTTCTCGATAGCTTCAGTCAGGCTAGCCATAGCCTTATCATAATTGATTTCAGGCTGTTCCGGTTGTTTTGGTTCAACTGGTTGTTCTGGTTGGCTAGGTTGCAATTGCTTGATTTGTTCAAGAGCGTTATTGAGGGCTTTGTTGACATCTTCTTGAGTCTTAGCCTCTTGAATAG
>NZ_KV794205.1:0-4134 GCF_001808665.1 Streptococcus sp. HMSC070B10
AGATTAAAAAACTAGAATTTTTTGTCTCACAGGTTTCCCAGTATTTCAGTGATAGCCTAGAAGTCCTTAGCTTAGCCATCAAAGGAGCCACGCAACTGAGTAAAATCATTGTCGATAGCGATGGCAACTACTATGCGGACGGTATGGACATGAGCTGGGTACAGAAGATGAAGGATGTGAAGATTGAGAGTGCAAAATATGATTCTTCTAAGAAAGCTAAGGATTTGCATAAAGAATACCAAAAAATCTTAGATAAGTTGCAAAATGGAAAAGAACTTAGCGATAAGGAGTTCCAAATTTTAGAATCTTTTATTCGACTTCACCCACAAGCTCAACTACCTAAAGAAGTTTTAGATCAAATGCAGAGAGAAATTTCTAATAGAGCTAATATGAAGAACCTAGAGGAGAAAGTTGAAGAAATTAAAAAAAGTGATAAGACTTCGAGTGATAAAACGAACTTAATCGTTACAGCTTATGAAGATTACCTTTTTTATAATAATAGAGCAGCTTTTGAAGAGTACTGGAGGAAACGTAGTTCTTATAATGGTCCATGGGATCCATATTCAGATAACCTATTTGTTAAAGAAGCTGAGAATAATTTTTTTAAATCAGTAAATAGTGAAAATATAAAAAAAATAGTTGCAAAGATGGGAGATGACATATTAGATGTAAAAGAATTTGAAGATAAAAAAAGAGCTGAATTAATTCAAAAAGGTAGGAGTTCATGGAAAAGTCCGGGAGATAATGGAACGGTAGATAATTCTATTCCAGTAGGAGTGGAATTGGGAGATACTGCTACTTTTATTGAATTAGTTAATACAAAAAAACCTCTAGATTTAAAAAATCGCGTGTACAGAGAAGACTATCCGTTTTCAATCTGGGGCCGTCAATGGGAGGAAGGAATGAAATCTGATTATTTAGGTAATTATCTCTTTGGATATGTTGGAAAAGGTTATTTAGGATGGGGTGATGAGTTAATAAAACTTGGTGCAGGAAAGGCTCAGCATATTTCAGATTTCTTAAAAGTTGACAAATATTATTTTGTAGGAGCAGATATAAAATACGATGTAAGTTTATTAATGGGGCAATATGGAGATAATGAAGGTGATGCGGCGGCAATTCAAGATGGTATGGATGATTATAAGAAAGGAAAAAATTAAATGGTAACACCACTGATATTTATAGTAACTCTCATCTTACTTTTACGTCGTTTTAAAAGCAAACGTTCCCGAAAGATCATTGGCTTCTTATATGCTTCATTTGCTGTTTGGTTTGTTTATTCGATTTTTACTTATGGAAGCTACACCCTCCAGCCTGGTCAAAATGTTCAATTGAAAGTTTATCCCAATACAGACCAGTTGGAGTATAATTCGGAATTGATTTTAGAAAAAAAAGATGATGCTAAATTAAAATTATCGGGCCGAAAAGGATGGGGTATGAAAGGAAGTAATACGGTTTATAATGTTGAGAAGCAGTCAATAACTGAGATTATTATTTCCAAAGATGGTACAGAGCGCAAAGACTTACCAAATGATAAGAGTAAAAGCATCTATTTAGAAAGTGATGGAATAGTGGTTCAAGGGGAAATAAAGGATGTATTTGGGGTGACGGAAGAAACCTCCTACACTATCACCATCACCAATGTAGATGACAAGCCAGCACACTTTGAAGCTCAAGTGGTGGATAGGTAAGTTTAAGAAACCTTAAGTAAGCCTAAATGGTTGCCATTTGTTTGGTGATGGAGGTTTATTTTGACTTTTGATGGCTATCTGGTTGTTACTTTCGATGAAGCCAGAGAAGAACTGATAGCGGAAAGGAATCGGCTACCATGGGAGTAAAATACAGCGCACAAGAATCCCAAGAATTGATTCAGGCCATGACGAACAACCTCCGAGTCGCAAATGAAGTCACAGACCGTTTATCAAGTGGATGTGACCACCTGATTTCCTCTTTAGACTCAGGTGAGTTGACAGGAGCAGCCTACACAGCTGGTAAAGGTCTCTTTACAGAGATTATCATCCCCAGCATCAAAAAGCTCCAAGCAGCGATAGATGATATCCAACTAGAGTTGACCTCCTACAAACACGCGGATGCTCAGGTCTCTGGATATGGTGATTTGGACCTAGACCAGCTTAAGGAATTAAAAAAGCTGAGAGAAGAGCAGTTAGCTATCGTAGAAGCTCAGATTCAAGTGAGGGAGAACTGGCTAAATCAAATCACAGACCTCTTTAGTCTCAATTGGGGGAAAGCCTTCTCTGAGAAGACCATCCTCTACAATACCAAGTTTCAAATCGAGTCGGGTATTCAGGATTTGAATGATAAGATTAAAAAACTAGAATTTTTTGTCTCACAGGTTTCCCAGTATTTCAACGATAGCCTAGAAGTCCTTGGCTTAGCTATCAAAGGAGCTACACAACTGAGTAAAATCATTGTCGATGGCGATGGCAACTACTATGCGGACGGTATGGACATGAGCTGGGTACAGAAGATGAAGGATGTGAAGATTGAGTCATTGGATTATAAAGCAGAGAATAAATCAGATAAATTTATAAATATGCTAGTTGAACAGTATGGCTTTGATAAAGAGATGAGTGGACTGATTACTGAAATATCCACATTGATTGATGAAAAATTCCCGTATTTATCTCAAACGGAACGGGAACAACTTTTGTTAGTGACACTAGGGAGTTTTATATATTCAGAAGGCTTTGAGAATGGTGAATCAATGGGAGATAAGGCTAAAGGATATATTAGTGATGTCAGTTGGATGGACGTTGCTGGCACACCTTCGGATAAAACTGGCCTCCCACTTGATGGTAAAACATTGTTGAAACATTTGGGATTAACTGATAATCAAATAACCAAGTTACGTTATAATATTCGATTACAAAGTCAAATTTCCTCAGGAATATATAGAAACTATGCTGGTATGAACGTTGATGAACGAAAAAAATATAAGTCAACTTATGAAAAAGTCTATGGTGTTCAATTGACCGACGAGATGTTCGAGGAAAAATGGAATGAAAAGTACTCTTCCTTTTATGGAAAAGGAGATTTTGCTCATTTCTCTATTACTACAGCATCGAACTTAAATAATAGACTTAGAGGAAGTGATTTAACAAAATTTGGACACGAGAATGTTAACGATTTTGCAGGTTGGTTAGGTGATGCGACGCTTACTGATAGTGATGATATTAGTTTTGGAAATGACGATTATAAAGCAGACTTAGATGCGGTAAATATCACACAAAAAATGAAACGTAAAAAAATATCATATATTGAAGCTTCAAACGAGTATTACTCAGAAATGAAACGAGGCGAATACACTCGTGCAGAAAAATTTGTAGAGTATAAATCGGTAGAAGAAATTAAACAAAAAATTTTCACAAAATTACTACCAGATAATATGAAATATGTGGAAGAATCGGGAATGCAATCGCATTTTGAATTACCTAATGAAGAACAGTGTATGGCCTACCTACAAAAAAATTACCCAAGTACTTATAATTTCATTCGAAATATTGAAGCAGGTAATCAAGACTTGATAGAGATGAGGTGATTAGATGAAGAAGAGGAAATTTGCAATTTTTTCGTTGCTAATAGTTCTATTATTATCTTTCTCTGGTTTTCAGTATTATAAATATCAGAGAGTTCACAATATTTTTGATGAAATATACTACGAAGAAAGTGATTATCACAATTATACATTTCTCTGGAAAGGACGAGCTTTTTATAAGTTAAAAGGGTTAAAAATTATCGATAATGGATCTCAAGATTTATATAAACATTCTATTGATTATAAAAGTGTAAATTTACCAAACACTATTCATTCTCTAGGTTATTATTTTTATTTTGGATTTCAGGAGATGACGAAAGTTGGGATAGAAATGCGTTTGAGACTGCCAGATACAGAGACAACCATAAATGTAGATTACCAGTACGATGTAAACAATCAGCAATTAGAACGGTTTATGTGGTACTATGATGATGAGAGTACAGGATATTTTCAGCAATCTCAAATAGAAGCCTTTCTAGTGGAGCATGGAAAGACTGTCGATGAGATTCGCAAGGAAGCAGATAATGTACTCCGTAATAAAGTCCTTAAAGACTGGACCACTATCTACTCTAGTCGTT
>NZ_KV794205.1:4234-5121 GCF_001808665.1 Streptococcus sp. HMSC070B10
CTCTAGTCGTTTTAGCCCAGATAATTGGGGAGAAGTGAGCGTTAAAGATATATGGAGAACAGAATAACAAATGGAACGATGAGGTAATAGTTTTATAAAGGAAGGTTGGCATGAAACAATTCTTAAGAATATTTTGTTAAGAAGAAGTTGCTTTGGAGAAGTAAATGAGAAATAAAAACAAATTTATCTTTTGTTCACTCGTTTTGCTTGTTTATTTTTTATTGTTCATTTTGAAGCCGATCTACCAATATATTTCATTTTCTAAGATGGATGTGAATAGTAGTATGGTTCAATTGATTCAAGATAAAAATGATCAGGATTGGCATGCTCTTGATAAGCATATTCATCTAGTGCCCTCAAAAGAAAATGGAAAGAACATCGGCCTTATCTATGTGGTGGATGACTATAATCAAATTGAAAGTAAGATTTCTTCTGAGAATCAAGCGGTATCCATCAGTTACAATAATCGATTACAAGGAGACAAGAGTGTTGAAATTAGTTGGTTAAATGGGGAAAAGCGGTTGTATCATGCTGGGAGATATTTGAAATTAGCAAGTGAAAATCAAGCTGTGATTAAAAGTAAAACAGGTTCTTCAGTGACCGTTTGGGAACAACGTTCGGAGAAAGCTAAAAAGCGATTATATGCGGTTGTAGAACAAATGAAAAAAACTGTTCTAGAGCATTTGTTCCAGCAAATAGTGTTCTGTTCGTTAGCTGTCATTCTCTTTCTTTTAGGGTGGAAAATATATTATCATTTAAGGAGGTATTGAAATTCGCAGGGGTTCTGAACTTCAATAAAGCTTCTAGGGATATGATGCTATCGGAAGATGGGGATGCCTACTATCGTGCCGACTTAGAGAAGCGCTTAAAAGGTCACGACAAGTCCG
>NZ_KV794205.1:5221-5668 GCF_001808665.1 Streptococcus sp. HMSC070B10
GTGATTATCACAATTATACATTTCTCTGGAAAGGGCGAACTTTTTATAAGTTAAAAGGTTTAAAAATTGTGGACAACGATTCTCAAGAAATTTCTATTCATTCTATTGATTATAAAAGTGTAGATTTACCAAATACTATTCATTCTCTAGGTTATTATTTTTATTTTGGATTTCAGGAGATGACGAAAGTTGGGATAGAAATGCGTTTGAGAATACCAAATACAGAGACAAGCATAAATGTAGATTACCTGTACGATGTAAACAATCAGCAATTAGAACGATTTATATGGTATCACGATGAGAAAAGCGAAAGATATTATCATCAGTCTCAAGTAGAGGACTTTCTTGCCAAACACGGTAAGACTGTCGATGAGATTCGCAAAGAAGCAGATAATGTACTCCGTAATAAAGTTCTTAAAGACTGGACCACTATCTACTCTAGTCGTT
>NZ_KV794205.1:5768-20995 GCF_001808665.1 Streptococcus sp. HMSC070B10
CTCTAGTCGTTTTAGCCCAGATAATTGGGGAGAATTGACAGTTAAGGATATATGGAGAACAGAATAACAAACGAAACGATGAGGCAATAGTGTTATACAGGTAGGTTGCTATGACAGAGTACTTAAGAACATTTTATTGTATTCGATAGCTTTGGTCTGCTTTCTTTTGTGGTGACGGAAGAAGACCCCTACACTATCACCATCACCAATGTAGACGACAAACCAGCACGCTTTGAAGCTCAAGTGGTGGATAGGTAAAATTTCAGCTCTCAAATGAGGGCTTTTTTAGATACAAGTTTCAAAAAAGAAGCAAATATGATATACTAAAGAACGAGTATTCTATTAGAATTGGAACAAGTAATATGAAACAAACGATTATTCTTTTATACGGTGGGCGTAGTGCAGAGCGTGAAGTCTCTGTTCTTTCAGCTGAAAGTGTCATGCGTGCGGTCAACTACGATCGTTTTACAGTCAAGACTTTTTTCATCAGCCAGTCAGGTGACTTTATTAAAACGCAAGAATTTAGCCAAACTCCAGGTCAAGAGGATCGTCTCATGACCAATGCGACCATTGATTGGGATAAGCAAGTTGCACCAAGTGCTATCTACGAAGAGGGAGCAGTGGTCTTTCCAGTCCTTCACGGTCCGATGGGAGAAGATGGCTCAGTTCAAGGATTCTTGGAAGTTTTGAAAATGCCTTATGTTGGTTGCAACATCTTGTCATCTAGTCTTGCTATGGATAAAATCACGACCAAGCGTGTCTTAGAATCTGTCGGGATTGCTCAAGTTCCTTATGTGGCCATTGTCGAAGGCGATGATGTGACTGCTAAAATTGCCGAAGTTGAAGAAAAATTGACTTACCCAGTCTTCACAAAACCATCAAACATGGGTTCAAGTGTCGGTATTTCTAAGTCTGAAAATCAAGAGGAACTCCGTCAAGCTTTGAAACTTGCCTTTCAATATGACAGCCGTGTCTTGGTAGAGCAAGGGGTAAATGCTCGTGAAATCGAGGTTGGTCTCTTGGGCAACTACGATGTCAAGAGTACGCTACCAGGAGAAGTAGTTAAGGATGTTGCCTTTTATGACTATGATGCCAAGTATATTGACAACAAGATTACCATGGATATCCCAGCTAAAATCAGTGATGATGTGGTAGCTGTCATGCGTCAGAATGCAGAAACAGCCTTCCGTGCCATTGGTGGCCTCGGACTATCTCGTTGCGATTTCTTCTATACAGACAAGGGAGAGATTTTCCTAAACGAGCTTAATACCATGCCAGGTTTTACCCAGTGGTCTATGTACCCACTACTTTGGGACAATATGGGAATCAGCTATCCAGACTTAATCGAGCGATTGGTTGATCTTGCCAAGGAAAGTTTTGACAAGCGCGAAGCGCATTTGCTATAAAATGAAAGAGGGGGTAGAAGCCAGAACCATCACTGCAAGGTGACTAGAGTTCTCGAGTTTCGACCCTTTTTAAAGGAGTAGAAATGAAATTAACAATTCATGAAGTGGCTCAAGTTGTAGGAGCTAAAAATGATATCAGCCTCTTTGAGGACACCCAGTTAGAAAAAGCTGAGTTTGATAGTCGTTTGATTGCTGCAGGGGATTTATTTGTGCCCCTCAAAGGGGCGCGTGACGGTCATGACTTTATCGAAACAGCTTTTGAAAATGGTGCCGCAGTAACCCTGTCTGAGAAAGAAATCGCAAACCATCCCTATATTCTAGTAGATGATGTTTTGACTGCTTTTCAGCAACTAGCAGCCTACTATCTTGAAAAAACAGCTGTTGATGTCTTTGCAGTTACGGGTTCAAATGGCAAAACAACGACCAAGGATATGTTAGCGCACTTGCTATCAACAACCTACAAGACTTACAAAACACAAGGCAACTACAATAATGAGATTGGTCTTCCTTACACGGTTCTTCACATGCCTGAAGGAACAGAAAAGTTGGTTTTGGAGATGGGGCAGGATCACTTGGGAGATATTCATCTCTTGTCTGAATTGGCTCGTCCAAAAACAGCCATCGTGACCTTGGTTGGAGAAGCCCATTTGGCCTTTTTCAAAGACCGTTCTGAGATTGCTAAAGGGAAAATGCAAATTGCAGATGGGATGGCACCTGGTTCCTTGCTTTTAGCGCCAGCTGACACTATTGTAGAGGATTACTTGCCAACTGATAAAAAGGTAGTTCGTTTTGGGAAAGGGGCAGAGTTGGAAATTACAGACTTGGTTGAGCGAAAGGACAGTCTGACCTTTAAGGCTAATTTCTTGGAACAAGCCCTTGATTTGCCAGTGACTGGTAAGTACAATGCCACCAATGCTATGATTGCGTCCTATGTTGCCCTACAAGAAGGAGTTTCTGAGGAGCAAATTCGTCAGGCCTTCCAAAATCTTGAATTGACGCGTAACCGTACCGAGTGGAAGAAAGCAGCTAATGGCGCAGATATCCTATCAGATGTTTACAATGCCAATCCAACTGCTATGAAGCTGATTTTAGAGACTTTTTCTGCCATTCCAGCCAATGAAGGTGGCAAGAAAATTGCAGTGTTGGCGGATATGAAGGAACTTGGTGACCATTCTGTTCAACTCCATAATCAGATGATTTTGAGCCTTTCTCCAGATGTGCTTGATACCGTAATTTTCTATGGAGAAGACATTGCCGAATTAGCCCAATTGGCCAGTCAAATGTTCCCAATTGGCCACGTTTTCTACTTCAAGAAAACAGAAGACCAAGACCAATTTGAAGACCTAGTCAAGCAGGTCAAAGAAAGCCTTGGAGTCCATGATCAAATCCTGCTCAAAGGCTCTAACTCTATGAATCTAGCCAAGTTGGTAGAAAGTTTAGAAAATGAAGCCAAGTGATTTTGTTAAACATTTACGTATTTCTAAATTCATTTTTGACAAATAGCATGGTATAATAAAATGCAGGAAAATTTTGAATCATGAGGAAGACTAGATGAATTTATGGGATATTTTCTTTACGACCCAAGCAACAGAACCACCCAAATTTGACCTTTTTTGGTATGTCAGTATATTTACACTTTTAGCCTTAACTTTTTATACAGCCTATCGCTATCGTGAAAAGAAGGCTTACCAACGATTTTTCCAGAGTTTACAGGCAGTTCAGTTAATCCTCCTTTATGGTTGGTACTGGATCAATCATATGCCGCTATCAGAAAGTTTACCTTTTTACCATTGCCGTATGGCTATGTTTGTGGTGCTTTTGCTTCCTGGTCAGTCTAAATATAGGCAGTATTTTGCATTACTAGGAACATTTGGGACATTAGCAGCCTTTGTTTATCCAGTTCCAGATGCCTATCCTTTCCCGCATATTGCGATTTTATCCTTTATCTTTGGCCACTTAGCTCTCTTGGGGAACTCTCTAGTTTATCTATTGAGACAATATAACGCGCGATTGCTGGATGTGAAAAGAATTTTTCTTATGACCTTTGCACTAAATGCCTTGATTTTTGTGGTCAATTTAGTAACTGGTGGAGATTACGGATTCTTGACAAAACCGCCATTGGTTGGAGATCACGGCTTAGTAGCTAATTATTTAATCGTTTCTCTGGCCCTGTCAGCAGCGATTACGTTGACAAAGAAAATCTTGGAACTATTTTTAGAACAAGAAGCAGAAAAAATGATTGCAAAGAAAGCTTAAAATCAAGCTTTCTTTTTTCATAAATCTAATTTTTTATAACTTGTTTGGAAAATACAAAAATATGATGAGCGAATGTGAAAAAATGGTAAGTAAATTTAGGAAAAACTAAGCACGATTGGATTTTTTGTGTTATAATATTCTGTGAATAGCTATGCCCTGTTTTAGCTATATTGAATAGAAGTTTGAAACTTGGAAGAGAGAGGATGCGATGTAATGGCTAGAGATGGTTTTTTTACAGGCTTAGATATCGGAACCAATTCGATTAAGGTGTTGGTTGCCGAGCTTAGAAATGGTGAACTAAATGTAATTGGTGTAAGTAATGCCAAGAGTAAAGGTGTAAAGGATGGGATTATCGTTGATATTGAAGCAGCAGCAACTGCTATCAAGTCAGCTATTTCCCAAGCAGAAGAGAAAGCTGGCATTTCAATCAAATCAGTGAATGTTGGTTTGCCTGGAAATCTTTTGCAAGTAGAACCAACTCAAGGAATGATTCCAGTTACATCTGATACAAAAGAAATTACAGATCAAGATGTCGAAAATGTTGTCAAATCAGCCTTGACAAAGAGTATGACACCAGATCGTGAAGTCATTACGTTTATTCCAGAAGAATTTATCGTAGATGGCTTCCAAGGTATTCGTGACCCGCGTGGCATGATGGGGGTTCGTCTTGAAATGCGTGGTTTGCTTTACACAGGTCCCCGTACTATTCTTCACAATTTACGTAAGACAGTTGAGCGCTCAGGTGTTCAGGTTGAAAATATTATTATTTCACCATTGGCTTTAGTTCGTTCAGTCTTAAACGAAGGAGAGCGTGAATTTGGAGCTACTGTGATTGATATGGGAGCAGGTCAAACAACTGTTGCTACAATCCGTAACCAAGAACTCCAGTTTACAAATATTCTTCAAGAAGGTGGAGATTATGTTACAAAAGATATCTCTAAAGTCTTGAAGACTTCACAGAAATTAGCTGAAGGATTGAAATTGAACTATGGTGAAGCCTACCCTTCACTTGCAAGCAATGAAACCTTCCAAGTTGAAGTAATTGGTGAAGTAGAACCTGTAGAAGTTACAGAAAGCTACCTAGCAGAGATTATTTCAGCTCGCATTAAACACATTTTTGAACAAATCAAACAAGAGTTGGAAAGAAGACATTTGTTGGATCTTCCAGGTGGAATTGTTCTGATTGGTGGAAATGCTATTTTACCAGGTATTGTAGAACTTGCACAGGAAGTCTTTGGCGTTGGCGTCAAACTTTACGTTCCAAATCAAGTTGGAATCCGTAATCCTGCCTTTGCTCATGTGATTAGCTTGTCTGAATTTGCTGGTCAATTGACTGAGGTGCATTTATTAGCACAACGAGCAGTTAAGGGTGAGGATACTTTGCGTCACCAACCAATTAATTTTGGTGGGATGATTCAACGCGTTACGCAAGTAGCACAACCTACCCCTATTCAACCAGTTCAAAATACTGAGGTAGAGCAATCAGCTTCTACGAACGTAGTTGCTCCGAAAGAAGATAAAGTATCTTCTCAAAATAAACCAAAAATCGCAGATCGTTTCCGTGGCTTAATCGGAAGCATGTTTGATGAATAAAAGAGGAAAAATAAACTATGACATTTTCATTTGATACAGCAGCAGCTCAAGGTGCAGTTATTAAAGTAATCGGTGTTGGTGGAGGTGGCGGAAACGCCATTAACCGCATGGTTGACGAAGGTGTTGCAGGCGTAGAATTTATCGCAGCAAACACAGATGTACAAGCTTTGAGTAGTACAAAAGCTGAGACTGTAATTCAGTTAGGCCCTAAATTGACTCGTGGTTTGGGTGCTGGCGGTCGACCTGAAGTTGGTCAAAAGGCAGCTGAAGAAAGCGAAGAAGCCTTGACTCAAGCTATTACTGGAGCAGATATGGTCTTCATTACTGCAGGTATGGGAGGTGGCTCTGGTACTGGTGCAGCTCCTGTTATTGCCCGCATTGCTAAAGATTTAGGTGCTCTTACAGTTGGTGTTGTGACACGTCCTTTTGGTTTCGAAGGAAGCAAACGTGGTCAGTATGCTGTCGAAGGAATCAATCAACTTCGTGAGCATGTAGATACTCTATTGATTATTTCAAACAACAACTTGCTTGAAATTGTTGATAAGAAAACGCCACTTCTTGAAGCTCTTAGCGAAGCAGATAACGTACTTCGCCAAGGTGTTCAAGGGATTACTGATTTGATCACAAATCCTGGTTTGATTAACCTTGACTTTGCCGATGTGAAAACAGTTATGGCAAATAAAGGAAACGCCCTAATGGGTATCGGTATCGGTAGTGGTGAAGAACGTGTGGTAGAAGCAGCTCGTAAGGCAATCTACTCACCACTTCTTGAAACAACTATTGACGGTGCTGAGGATGTCATCGTCAACGTTACTGGTGGTCTCGACTTGACTTTGATTGAGGCAGAAGAAGCATCAGAAATTGTTAATCAAGCAGCTGGTCAAGGAGTAAACATTTGGCTCGGAACATCAATCGATGAAAACATGAAAGATGAAATTCGTGTTACAGTCGTTGCAACTGGTGTTCGCCAAGATCGTGTTGAAAAAGTTGTTGGTCATGCACCAAGACAAGCTGTTCGTCATGAACAAGTAAGCCCAAGTCATGCACACAATCATAATCGTCACTTTGATATGGCTGAAACTGCAGAAATTCCAAGTCCAGCACCTCGCCGTACAGAAACTTCTCAATCTTCAGCATTTGGTGATTGGGACTTGCGTCGTGAGACAATTGTTCGACCAACTGATTCAGTTGTATCACCAGTTGAACGTTTCGAAGCACCATCTTTACACGATGAGGATGAATTAGATACTCCTCCATTTTTCAAAAATCGTTAAGTAAATGAATTTGAAAGAAAATACAGAACGTGTTTTTCAACAAATAAAAGATGCAAGTCAGCAGGCAGGAAGAGAAGCTAATTCTGTTTCGGTTGTTGCTGTTACAAAATATGTAGACGTACCGACAGCGGAGGCTTTGCTTCCGCTAGGTGTGCATCATATTGGTGAAAATCGTGTGGATAAATTTCTTGAGAAATATGAAGCTTTAAAAGATAGAAATATTACCTGGCATTTGATTGGAACCTTGCAAAGACGCAAGGTCAAAGATGTCATTCAGTATGTTGATTATTTCCACGCTTTGGATTCATTAAAGCTAGCAGAGGAAATTCAAAAAAGAAGTGACCGAGTTGTTAAGTGTTTCTTACAAGTAAATATCTCAAGGGAAGAGAGCAAACATGGTTTTTCAAAGGAAGAACTATTAGAGCTCTTGCCAGAATTGGCCACCTTAGATAAAATCGAATATGTCGGCTTGATGACCATGGCTCCTTTTGAAGCTAGTAGTGATGAGTTGAAAGAAATTTTTAAAGCTACGCAGGATTTGCAACTAGAAATTAGAGAAAAACAAATTCCCAATATGCCAATGACGGACTTGAGTATGGGTATGAGTCGTGACTACAAGGAAGCGATTGAATTTGGCTCAACATTTGTCAGAATTGGTACAGCATTTTTTAAATAGGAAAGAAATATGTCTTTAAAAGATAGATTTGATAAATTTATAGATTATTTTACAGAAGATGGAGAAGATGTTGGTACTGCATACCAGTCTAAAGCTGAAGAGCCGATTGTGACTCCAGTCCCTTCTGTTCAAGAGTTGCCTCAACAAGCTGCTAGTACGCCATCTAAAGATAAAAACATCACTCGTCTTCATGCCCGTCAACAAGAGTTGGCTATGCAAAGTCAACGTTCTACTGATAAGGTGACAATTGATGTTCGTTATCCACGTAAATACGAAGATGCCACAGATATTGTTGATTTATTAGCTGGTAACGAAAGTATTTTGATTGATTTCCAATATATGACAGAAGTTCAAGCACGTCGTTGTTTGGACTATCTGGATGGGGCGCGCCACGTTTTAGCTGGTAACATGAAAAAGGTAGCATCTACTATGTACCTGCTGACACCAGTTGATGTTGTCGTCAATATTGAAGATATCAAAATTCCAGATGAATCACAAAATGGTGAATTTGGCTTTGATATGAAACGTACGAGAGTAAGATAATGATCTTTCTCATTCGTTTTGTTCAAAATGCAGTGGATATCTATTCACTGATTTTAATCGTGTTTGCTCTGATGTCCTGGTTTCCCAATGCTTATGAATCACGTCTTGGACGCTTGATTATTAGTTTAGTGAAACCGATAGTAGCTCCCTTGCAACGTTTACCCCTCCAGATTGCAGGTCTTGATTTGTCTGTCTGGATTGCGGTATTACTAGTTCACTTCCTAGGGGAACAGTTGATTCGACTTTTAGTGATCTTTCTATGAACAAGATGATTTATCAACACTTTTCTAAGAATGATTCGTCTTTTATTGATAAGGGAGTAGAATGGATAAAAAAGGTAGAAGATTCTTATTCTCCTTTTTTAACACCCTTTGTAAATCCCCATCAAGAAAAGATTTTAAAGGTGCTAGCATCAACCAACGGCATCTCCTACATGAGCAGTCGGCAGTTTCTTGAAACTGAATATGTACGAGTTCTACTGTATCCTGATTATTTTGAGCCAGAATTCTCTGATTTTGAACTTTCCTTGCAAGAAATTGTCTACCCTAATAAGTTTGAACGCTTAACGCATGCAAAAATATTAGGGACTGTTTTAAACAAGCTGGGAATTGATAGGAAGCTATTTGGTGATATCTTAGTCAACGAAGAGAGGGCACAGATTATCATTAATCGACAGTTTATGCTCCTTTTTCAAGACGGCATTACGAAAATTGCTCGTTTACCGGTTCGTCTAGAAGAACGGGATTTTACTGAGAAAATTGCTACAGTAGAAGATTATCAAGAATTAGATATTTGTATTGCTAGTTCTAGATTAGATGTTTTTCTAGCAGGTGTCTTAAAGCTGTCTAGAAATCAGGCAAGTCAGTTAATTGAAAAACAGGCAGTCCAAGTTAATTACCATTTAGTTGAAAAATCAGATTATGCAGTTCAAGTTGGTGATTTGATTAGTGTGAGGAAATTTGGTCGATTGAAACTTGTTAGAGATAATGGGCAAACAAAAAAAGATAAAAAGAAATTAACGGTCCAATTATTATTAAGTAAGTGAGGAATAATATGCCAATTACATCATTAGAAATTAAAGATAAAACCTTTGGTACAAGATTTAGAGGTTTTGATCCAGAAGAAGTTGAAGAATTTCTTGAAATCGTTGTTCGTGATTATGAAGATTTAGTTCGAAGCAATCATGATAAAGAGTTGCATATCAAGAGCTTGGAAGAACGTTTGTCTTACTTTGATGAGATGAAAGATTCTTTGAGTCAATCAGTATTGATTGCTCAAGATACGGCAGAGCGTGTGAAACAAGCTGCTCAAGATCGTTCTAATAATATTATCCAACAGGCAGAGCAAGATGCCCAACGTTTGCTTGAAGAAGCAAAATATAAGGCTAATGAGATTTTGCGTCAAGCTACTGATAATGCTAAGAAAGTTGCTGTTGAGACTGAAGAATTGAAGAACAAAAGCCGTGTCTTCCACCAACGTCTCAAATCTACAATTGAGAGTCAGTTAGCAATTGTTGAATCATCAGATTGGGAAGATATTCTGCGCCCAACAGCTACCTATCTTCAGACAAGTGATGAAGCATTTAAAGAAGTTGTTGGTGAAGTTCTTGGTGAATCGGTATATTCACAACCAGAAGAAGAACCAATCGATATGACTCGTCAATTTACACCTGAAGAAATGGCTGAGTTACAAGCTCGAATTGAGGCTGGTAATAGAGAATTAGCTGAATTTGAAGCTCAACAAGATCATTATGTAGAAGAACATTTAGAGCCAGTTGAAGTCGAAGGCCCTTCATCGAATGAGGAAGATACAAATAAAGAATCTGTCCTAATCTTATAATGAATAGTGATATGTGAGAACAATATTTTATCCTTATATTTCCAGCGAGCAGGAGATGGTGTGAGTCCTGTATTCCCTAACGATAAGATTATCCTCTCAAAAATTCAAGTCTGAATGGAGTAAGATTTGACGTTCCCCACGTTACGGGATAAGAGGAAAAAAGCTGAGTCTTTTTTCGAACAAAGGTGGTACCACGATTTTCGTCCTTTTTAGAAGTCGTGGTTTTTAATTTGTTATTATTTATAAAGGAGATACCATGAAACTCAAAGATACCCTTAACCTTGGGAAAACAGCTTTCCCAATGCGTGCAGGACTTCCTACCAAAGAGCCAGTTTGGCAAAAGGAATGGGAAGATGCAAAACTTTACCAACGTCGTCAAGAATTGAACCAAGGAAAACCTCATTTCACCTTGCATGATGGCCCTCCATACGCGAACGGAAATATCCACGTTGGACACGCTATGAACAAGATTTCAAAAGATATCATTGTTCGTTCAAAATCAATGTCAGGATTTTATGCTCCTTATATTCCAGGTTGGGATACTCATGGTCTGCCAATCGAGCAAGTTTTGGCAAAACAAGGTATCAAACGTAAAGAAATGGACTTGGTTGAGTACTTGAAACTTTGTCGTGAATATGCTCTTTCTCAAGTAGATAAACAACGTGAAGATTTTAAACGTTTGGGGGTTTCTGGTGACTGGGAAAATCCATATGTGACTTTGACTCCTGACTATGAGGCAGCCCAAATCCGTGTATTTGGTGAGATGGCTAATAAAGGTTATATCTACCGTGGTGCCAAGCCAGTTTACTGGTCTTGGTCATCTGAGTCGGCTCTTGCTGAAGCGGAGATTGAATACCATGACTTGGTTTCAACTTCCCTTTACTATGCCAATAAGGTAAAAGATGGCAAAGGCGTTCTAGATACAGATACCTACATCGTTGTCTGGACAACTACTCCATTCACCATCACAGCTTCTCGTGGTTTGACTGTTGGTGCAGATATTGATTACGTTTTGGTTCAACCTGCTGGTGAAGCTCGTAAGTTTGTGGTTGCTGCAGAATTGTTGACTAGCTTGTCTGAGAAATTTGGCTGGGTTGATGTTCAAGTTTTAGCAACTTACCGTGGTCAAGAATTGAACCACATTGTAACCGAACACCCATGGGATACAGCCGTAGATGAGTTGGTGATCCTTGGTGACCACGTTACGACTGACTCTGGTACTGGTATTGTCCATACAGCCCCTGGTTTTGGTGAGGATGACTACAATGTCGGTATTGCTAATGGTCTTGAAGTCGCAGTGACTGTTGACGAACGTGGTATCATGATGGCTAATGCTGGTCCTGAGTTTGAAGGTCAATTCTATGAAAAGGTAGTTCCAACTGTTATCGAGAAACTTGGTAACCTCCTTCTTGCCCAAGAAGAAATCTCTCACTCATACCCATTTGACTGGCGTACCAAGAAACCAATCATCTGGCGTGCAGTACCACAATGGTTTGCCTCAGTTTCTAAATTCCGTCAAGAAATCTTGGATGAAATTGAAAAGGTTAAGTTCCACTCAGAATGGGGTAAAGTCCGTCTTTACAATATGATTCGTGACCGTGGCGACTGGGTTATCTCTCGTCAACGTGCTTGGGGTGTTCCACTTCCTATCTTCTACGCTGAAGACGGTACAGCTATTATGACTGCTGAAACTATTGAACACGTGGCTCAACTCTTTGAGGAACATGGTTCAAGCATTTGGTGGGAACGTGATGCTAAAGACCTCTTACCAGAAGGATTTACTCATCCAGGTTCACCAAATGGTGAGTTCAAAAAAGAAACAGATATCATGGATGTTTGGTTTGACTCAGGTTCATCATGGAATGGAGTTGTAGTAAACCGTCCTGAGTTGACTTACCCAGCAGACCTTTACCTGGAAGGTTCTGACCAATACCGTGGTTGGTTCAACTCATCACTCATCACATCTGTTGCCAACCATGGCGTAGCACCTTACAAGCAAATCTTGTCACAAGGTTTTGCCCTTGATGGTAAAGGTGAGAAGATGTCTAAATCTCTTGGAAATACCATTGCCCCAAGTGATGTTGAAAAACAATTTGGTGCAGAAATCTTGCGTCTTTGGGTAACAAGTGTAGACTCAAGCAACGACGTGCGTATCTCTATGGATATCTTGAGCCAAGTCTCTGAAACTTACCGTAAGATCCGTAACACTCTTCGTTTCTTGATTGCCAATACTTCTGACTTTAATCCAGCTCAAGATTCAGTAGCTTATGAAGAACTACGTTCAGTTGATAAGTACATGACGATTCGCTTTAACCAGCTTGTTAAGACCATTCGTGATGCTTATGCAAACTTTGAATTCTTGACAATCTATAAGGCCTTGGTGAACTTTATCAACGTTGACCTGTCAGCCTTCTACCTTGATTTTGCCAAAGATGTTGTTTATATCGAAGGTGCAAAATCACTGGAACGCCGTCAAATGCAGACTGTCTTCTATGACATTCTTGTGAAAATCACCAAACTCTTGACACCAATTCTTCCTCATACAGCAGAGGAAATCTGGTCATACCTTGAGTTTGAAACAGAAGACTTCGTTCAATTGTCAGAATTGCCAGAAGCACAAACTTTTGCTAACCAAGAAGAAATCTTGGATACATGGGCTGCCTTCATGGACTTCCGTGGACAAGCTCAAAAAGCCTTGGAAGAAGCGCGTAATGCCAAAGTTATCGGTAAATCACTTGAAGCACACTTGACAGTTTATCCAAACGAAGTGGTGAAAACTCTACTCGAAGCAGTAAACAGTAATGTAGCTCAACTTTTGATCGTGTCTGAATTGACCATCGCAGAAGGACCAGCTCCAGAAGCTGCTGTTAGCTTCGAAGATATGGCCTTCACAGTAGAACGCGCTGCAGGTGATGTATGTGACCGTTGCCGTCGTATCGACCCAACGACAGCAGAACGAAGCTACCACGCAGTCATCTGTGACCACTGTGCAAGCATCGTAGAAGAGAACTTTGCAGATGCAGTCGCAGAAGGATTTGAAGAGAAATAATCGAATTATAGATTAAAAAAGTTTTCTGTGTGTGTATTTTAGTTTGATATAAAAGAAAATATTAAACAAAATTAATGTATAATATTAATTTTTAATGAAAAGGAAATATTGATGAAAAAGAAAACACTTGCTCAATTAGATGGTATCATTGGTTTAGTTACAGGAACTATCCTAACCATTTTGCCAATTATTATAATTATGATTGCCTCTATATTTGATGATGAAGAAGTTGTTGGTGTCATCTTAGGAATTATTTTTATTATTTTTAGTTTAGTAAAAATTGGAATTTTAATTCTAGGTATTCTCTCACTAATATACTATAAAGATGATAATAGAATTTCTATTGCACCCTCAGTCTTATTAATTGTTGGCTCTGCACTTGCATTGGTTCCATTCTTAGGATGGATAGGGGGAATCGTCATTATTGTTGGTGCTTCATTATTTTTAGGAAGCCTCAAAAAATTTAAAGTTGAACTATAAATAGAGTTTTTGTCAACTAGAGTAAATGGAGAAACTCTAAAATTGGTTCTTTGTCAGTAGTAGTGGATTAAAGAAAAGCTAAGATAGAGAAAGGACAAATTTCGTCCTTTCTTTTTTGATGTTCAGAGCGATAAAAATCGTTTTTTGAAGTTTTCAAAGTTTCGAAAACCAAAGGAATTTCGCTTGATAAGTTTGATGAGATTATTGGTCGCTTCTGATTTGGAGTTAGAATAGGGTAATTGAAGGGCGTTGACGATTTTTCAATGATTTCATGATTGATGAAAGTTACTATTTTAGTTTTAAGCATTGTGGCTATTGTGTATTTCAAGGGCGATGAGCGTGTGACTCCTGCACTGTCTGTATTGTTTATCGTAGGTAGTTCTGTTGGATTAATCCCATTCGTGGACTAGATAGGAGAAATTATGACAATTATTGGCAATTCCTATACTTTGAAATTTTGAAAAAATTTGAAATTGAAGAATCATATCTTTCGAATTGAGATGGGACGAATTGACTATTTGTTAGAAATACTTATTACAGTATGAAGGTGGTCAGCCTTATTTTTTTGTTACCAATTGACGGAAAATCTTACAGGATAAATAAGCTATTTCATTCGTAAAATCTAAAGCATTTATTTGAGACAAGGAACTCTTTTTATAGTATAATGATGGTTGTAGATTAAATATATCAAAATATATATAGAAGTATTTTTGTTTCTTGTAAGTTTATCATAGTGAGGAAGCAAAATGCTTCTTCTATTTTGAAATGGATAAAATAATAGAGAGGATATAGAATGAAAAAATTTTTTGGAGAGAAGCAGCATCGTTTTTCCTTACGAAAGTTGGCGATTGGTCTTGTGTCTGCTTCAATTTCGAGCTTATTTTTTGTGTCCATTGCTAGCAGTGGGACCGTATTTGCTAAAGAAAATGTATCTGTTCACTACAAATACGTGACGGATACAGAACTGAGTAGTCATGAGAAGGACTTGATTGTAAAGGATTTTCCTAATATTGCTGAAGATAGTGAGAGTACCTATTATCTAGTCTACCGTATGGATGAGAAAGCCCAACTAGGTCAGTTGCCTCATACCGGTGAGCACAATAATCTGGTTACCGCCCTTACTGGTGGAGCCCTCGCTTCGATTGGACTCCTCATTTTTGCTGTTTCGAGAAAGAAAGGCAATAAGAAAGCATTGTTGAAGGTTGTTTTGATAACAGGCGTGGGGAGCGGTTTGGTCTCGTCGGTTCAGGCTATTGAAAATCAGCTTTTGCTACAATACAATCAAGAATATCAATTATCCCAAGGAGATAGTCTGCCTCTGCCAAGAGTCCTGTCAGGTTATACCTATCTAGGCTATATTAAGCAAGACAAGAAAATTAATCAGTTAGAAACTGTTGCTAGAGATCAGAAACTAGACGATACGGTTCACCCTCATTTCCAGTCCAATGAAGGTGGGCAAAATGTAAGAGATGAGCGGAAAAATCCGTCTCCAACAAGCCCTGCTGACAAGTCAATCCCTTCTCAAGATTCACCCAATCAAAAGCCGTCTGGTATTGCTAGTGTGGATCCTCATGACGAAGTCTTGGCTGGTCGTTTAAATAAACCAGAGCTCTTATACAAAGATCAAGAGATTGAAACCAAGCTAGACTTTGCTGAAGTGGTTCAAGAGAATCCCGAACTAGCAGAGGGAACCATTCGTGTCAAACAAGAAGGTCATGTTGGGAAGAAGGTTGAGGTTGTTCGTATTTTCACTGTTGAAAACCAAGAAATTACTCGTGAGATCCTCTCGACCAAGGTAGAGAAATCCTTGCCACGTATAGTAGAGAAAGGGACTAAGAAGGCAGTTGCTCCGAGTGAAGCACCTCAGTCTGCAAGAAAAGGAGAGCCTGAGACTCAGGCCTCATTACCAGAATATAAAGGTGAGCAATCTGGAGCTGTTGTAGCCCCTGAGACAGCTGAAAATCCAGAATATACTGGCACCCAATCTGGAGCAATAGTCAAAGCAGAGAAAATTTCTCCGCTACCTGAATATCAGGGAACGCAAGCTGGTGCGATTGTTGAATCAGAGACACGGGCCTCCTTACCAGAATATAAAGGTGAGCAATCAGGAG
>NZ_KV794205.1:21095-37233 GCF_001808665.1 Streptococcus sp. HMSC070B10
GTGAGCAATCAGGAGCTGTTGTAGCCCCTGAGACGGCCGAAAAGCCAGAATATAGAGGAATTCAATCAGGTGCTATTGTCGAACCTGAGCAAGTAATTCCACAACCAGAGTACAAGGGAATTCAATCTGGTGCCATTGTTGAACCTGAAAAGCAGGAACCAGAGGTTGGAGGTGCTCAGTCATGGGCTTTGGTAGAACCAGAAACTGTTGATAAGCCATCCTATACAGGTACCCAGTCCGGAGCGGTTGTTGAACCAGAGCAAGTAACTCCACAACCAGAGTACAAGGGAACTCAATCTGGTGCCATCGTCGAACCAGAGACTCAGGCTTCCTCACCAGAATATAAAGGTGAGCAATCTGGAGCTGTTGTAGCCCCTGAGACAGCTGAAAATCCAGAATATACTGGCACCCAATCTGGAGCAATAGTCAAAGCAGAGAAAATTTCTCCGCTACCTGAATATCAGGGAACTCAAGCTGGTGCGATTGTTGAACCAGAGACCCATGCTTCCTTACCAGAATATAAAGGTGAGCAATCAGGAGCTGTTGTAGCCCCTGAGACAGCCGACAAACCAGAATATACAGGCATCCAATCTGGAGCAATAGTCGGACCAGAACAGGCACCATCGAAACCATCTTATACAGGCACCCAATCGGGAGCAATAGTTGAACCCGAACAAGTTACCCCTCTTCCAGAATATACTGGCAATATTGAGCAAGTAAAACCGGAAACTCCATCTGAAAAACCACAAGAAAAAGATCCAGAAAAAACACTTGAATTAAGAAATGTTTCTGATCTGGAGTTATATAGTCAGACCAATGGTACTTACAAACAACATGTTTCTTTAGACAGTGTTCCAAGTAATATAGACACTTACTTTGTTAAGGTAAAATCGTCGTCATTCAAAGATGTCTATCTACCTGTTGCTTCAATAACTGCAGAAATAAAAAATGGACAATCCGTTTATAAAATCATAGCCAAAGCTGAGAAACTCCAGCAAGAGCTAGAGAATAAATATGTCGATAATTTCACCTTCTATCTCGCAAAAAAGGCCACAGAAGAAACAACAACCTTCACTTCCTTTAGCAACCTGGTTAAAGCTATCAACAAGAATCTCTCTGGAACCTATCATTTAGCGGCCAGCTTGAATGCTAACGAAGTGGAGTTGGGACCTGATGACAGATCTTACATCAAGGGCACCTTTACTGGTCAGTTGATTGGTGAAAAGGATGGCAAGCATTATGCTATTTACAACTTGAAAAAGCCTCTTTTTGAAAGCTTGAGAGGGGCCATAGTAGAAAAGTTGAGCCTAAAAAATGTCTCTATTTCAGGTAAAGATGATATCGGTTCACTGGCCAATGAAGCTACGGATAACACAAAGATTAAGCAAGTTCATGTCGATGGTGTTCTGGCTGGGGAACGTGGTATCGGTGGTTTGTTGGCTAAGGCAGACCAATCAAGCATCACAGAGAGTAGTTTCAAGGGAAGAATTGTTAATACCTACGAAACGACTGCTGCATACAATATTGGTGGTCTGGTCGGTCATTTGACAGGAGGAAGAGCTTCACTGACTAAGTCAAAAGCGACAGTAGCCATTTCATCAAATACGAATAGTTCAGATCAGACTGTTGGTGGGCTAGCAGGTCTAGTAGACCAAGATGCGCATATACAGGATAGCTATGCTGAAGGTGATATCAACAATGTCAAGCACTTTGGTAGAGTTGCGGGTGTGGCTGGATATTTGTGGGATCGAAAGACGAATGAGGAACAGCATGCAGGAAGATTGACCAATGTACTAAGTGATGTCAATGTAACCAACGGGAATGCTATTACCGGTTACCACTATAATGAAATGAAGGTAGCTAATACATTCAGCAACAAAGCTAATAGAGTCTACAATGTCACCTTGGTCAGGGAAGAAGTCGTCAGCAAGGAATCATTTGTGGAAAGAGGAACAATTTTAGATGCTTCTGAAGTGACTAATAAAAAAGCAGAAATCACTCCTTTCACTCCTCCAACAGTGGAGCCCCTTTCAACAAGTGGTAGTAAAGAAAGTGATTTTTCTAAGGTGAATCATTATCAAGCTCAGCGCGCCTTGGCTTATAAAAACATTGAAAAATTGCTACCTTTCTACAACAAGGCAACCGTCGTCAAATACGGAAACCTGGTCAATGAGAACAGTCTTTTATATAAAAAAGAACTCTTGTCAGCAGTCATGATGAAGGATGACCAAGTCATCACAGATATTGTTTCCAACAAACAGACTGCAAACAAACTCTTGCTCCATTACCAGGATCATTCCTCTGAAACATTCCAGCTCAAGTACCAGACTGATTTTGCTAAGTTAGCAGAATATAGTCTAGGAGATACGGGGCTTCTCTATACGCCAAACCAATTCTTGTATAATCAAGAAACGATTATCCAGCAAGTCTTACCAGAATTGAAGAAGGTAAATTATCATTCAGACACTATTAGAAACACACTTGGTATTTCACCAAAAGTGAAGCAAACCGAGCTCTATCTAGAAGAGCAGTTTGCTAAAACGAAGGAGCATCTAGAAGACAGTCTGAGAAAACTCTTGTCAGCGGATGCTGGTCTAGTGGAAAACAATCAAGTAATGACAGGTTACATCGTAGATAAAATTAAGCGCAACAAGGAAGCCTTGCTTCTTGGTATGAGCTATTTAGAGCGTTGGTATAACTTTAGCTATGGTCAGGTTAATATTAAAGACTTGGTCTTGTATCACCTTGATTTCTTTGGAAAAGGAAATGCATCTCCGTTAGATACTTTGATTGAGTTAGGGAAATCAGGATTTAATAATCTGCTTGCTAAGAACAACGTTGATACTTATGGTGTCAGTCTTGCTAGCCATCATGGAACGACAGATTTATTTAGCACGCTAGAAAATTACCGAAAAGTCTTTTTACCAAACACTAGCAACAATGACTGGTTTAAAAAACAGACCAAAGCTTTCATTGTCGAAGAAAAATCCACTATTGCAGAGGTCAAAGCCAAGCAAGAGCAAGCAGGGACTAAGTATTCTATCGGTGTTTATGACCGAATTACTAGTAGTACTTGGAAATACCGCAATATGGTCTTGCCTCTCCTTACTTTGCCAGAAAGATCAGTCTTTGTCATCTCAACCTTGTCTAGCCTAGGATTTGGCGCTTACGATCGCTACCGCAATAGTGACTATAAGGCTGGAGATGAACTCAATAAGTTTGTTGAAGAGAATGCGCGTGAAACAGCCAAGCGTCAGCGAGATCACTACGATTATTGGTATCGTATTTTGGATAAACAGTCACGTGAAAAACTCTATCGTACGATCCTGCTTTATGATGCCTATAAGTTTGGTGATGATCATACTGAAGGAAAGGCTTCAACAATCGCAGACTTTGAGAATTCAAATCCTGCAATGCAACATTTCTTTGGACCAGTTGGTAACAAGGTGGTTCATAATCATCACGGTGCATACGCAACAGGAGATGGTGTCTATTATATGTCTTACCGTATGTTGGATAAGGATGGCGCTATTACGTATACCCATGAGATGACCCATGATTCAGATCAGGATATCTATCTTGGTGGCTATGGTAGAAGAAGTGGTCTTGGTCCTGAGTTCTTTGCTAAAGGCTTATTACAAGCGCCAGATCATCCAAATGATGCAACCATTACTATTAACTCAATCTTGAAACATTCAAAATCAGATAGCTTAGAAGGATCCCGTCTACAAGTCTTAGATCCGACGGAACGATTCAAAGATGCATCCGATCTCCAAAAATATGTTCATAACATGTTTGACCTCATCTATCTGTTGGAATATCTTGAAGGGCAATCAATCGTTAAGAAACTGAATGTTTCCCAGAAAATGGAAGCTCTCAGAAAAATTGAGAACAAGTATGTGAAAGATCCAGCAGACGGAAATGATGTTTATGCTACTAATGTTGTGAAAGATTTGACTGAAGAAGAAGCCCAAAAATTGACTAGCTTTGAGAGTTTGATTGACAATAATATTCTTTCGGCTCGTGAGTATCAGGCTGGCACTTATGAGAGAAATGGCTACTTTACGATTAAACTCTTTGCACCAATCTTTTCAGCATTGAGCAGTGAGAAAGGAACTCCTGGAGATCTTATGGGACGCCGGATAGCTTATGAACTCTTAGCTGCTAAAGGATTTAAAGAAGGTATGGTCCCATATATTTCCAACCAATATGAAGAAATTGCTAAACAAAATGGTCAGACAATCAACCTCTACGGTAAAAAGCAAGGATTAGTGACAGATAAGCTTGTTTTAGAAAAGCTATTTGGTGGTCAGTATTCATCTTGGGCAGCCTTTAAAAAAGCTATGTATCAAGAGCGCGTTGCTCAGTTTGATCATTTGAATAAAATTACTTTTAAAGATCCGACGCAATCATGGATGAGCAATGCCACGAAAACAATTCAAAGAGTAAAAGAATTGCAAGAACTCATGGACCAAGCTGTTCTCAAGGATGCAGAAGGTACGCGTTGGAGTGACTATAACCCAGAAACTGACAGTGCCGTCCATAAACTTAAGAGAGCAGTCTTTAAAGCCTACCTAGATCAAACAAATGACTTCAGAACTTCTATTTTTACAAATAAAAAGTAATGAATTATAGAAGTTGCTAATCAGGATGAGAGGACTTTACTTCCTGACTGTCAGAACTTGTCGATTTTAACTAGCTTTTTTGTGAAAAATTGTGTAAAATAGAATAGATAAACGAGGGGAAACCTCGGAAAATTTAAAGGAGAATCCATCTAATGGTAAAATTGGTTTTTGCTCGCCACGGTGAGTCTGAATGGAACAAAGCTAACCTTTTCACTGGTTGGGCTGATGTTGATTTGTCTGAAAAAGGTACACAACAAGCGATTGACGCTGGTAAATTGATCAAAGAAGCTGGTATCGAATTTGACCAAGCTTACACTTCAGTATTGAAACGTGCGATCAAAACAACTAACTTGGCTCTTGAAGCTTCTGACCAATTGTGGGTTCCAGTTGAAAAATCATGGCGTTTGAACGAACGTCACTACGGTGGTTTGACTGGTAAAAACAAAGCTGAAGCTGCTGAACAATTTGGTGATGAGCAAGTTCACATCTGGCGTCGTTCATACGATGTATTGCCTCCAAACATGGACCGTGATGATGAGCACTCAGCTCACACAGACCGTCGTTACGCTTCACTTGACGACTCAGTTATTCCAGATGCTGAAAACTTGAAAGTGACTTTGGAACGTGCCCTTCCATTCTGGGAAGATAAAATCGCTCCAGCTCTTAAAGATGGTAAAAACGTATTCGTAGGAGCTCACGGTAACTCAATCCGTGCCCTTGTAAAACACATCAAAGGTTTGTCAGATGACGAAATCATGGATGTGGAAATCCCTAACTTCCCACCATTGGTATTCGAATTCGACGAAAAATTGAACGTAGTTTCTGAATACTACCTTGGAAAATAATTTATAGACAGAAATCCTAGGAATTCCTAGGATTTTTTGTATTTGCTGCTGGTTTCCAACTAGTTGAAAAAGCGTTATAATGGTAGTAGGAAGTAATTTGTTTGAGAGAAGGTGGCTCTGATGGCTTATATTGAGATGAAACACTGTTACAAGAGTTATCAGGTTGGGGATACGGAGATTGTGGCCAATCGTGATGTGAATTTTGAGATTGAAAAGGGTGAATTGGTTATCATTCTAGGTGCATCTGGTGCGGGCAAGTCAACGGTTCTTAATCTTCTTGGGGGAATGGATACCAATGACGAAGGGGAAATCTGGATTGATGGTGCCAATATTGCAGACTACAATTCCCACCAGAGAACCAATTACCGCCGCAATGATGTAGGTTTTGTTTTTCAGTTTTATAATCTAGTTTCCAACCTAACAGCTAAGGAAAATGTGGAGTTGGCCTCAGAAATTGTGACAGATGCCTTGGATCCTGAGCAAGTCTTGACAGATGTAGGTCTGGCTCATCGGATGAATAACTTTCCAGCCCAGCTTTCTGGAGGGGAGCAACAGCGAGTCTCCATTGCACGCGCTGTAGCCAAAAATCCTAAAATCCTCCTCTGTGATGAGCCTACTGGAGCCTTGGATTATCAGACAGGCAAGCAGGTTTTGAAAATCCTCCAAGACATGTCTCGTCAACAGGGAGCGACGGTAATCATCGTGACTCACAATAGCTCGCTAGCTCCTATCGCAGACCGGGTGATTCACATGCGTGATGCCACTGTTATGAGAGTAACAATCAATGAGCATCCACAGGCTATCGATACATTGGAGTATTAGTATGAAAAAAACATACCGAAAAGACTTGCTCCAGTCGGTGACTGCTTCCAAAGGACGCTTTTTATCTATCTTGACCTTGATGATGCTGGGTTCTTTAGCCCTAGTTGGTCTCAAAGTGGCCAGTCCAAACATGGAACGTACGGCTGAGGATTATCTCCGTAAAGCAAATACCTTGGATCTGGCAGTGATAGCTGATTATGGCTTGGATAAAGAGGATCGAGACGAACTAAAGACCCTTCAAGGAGCAAGTGTTGAGTTTGGCTATATGGCAGATCTAACCGTTGAAAATAGTGAAGAAGCGGTTCGACTTTATTCTAAGCCAGAGGGAATTTCAACTTTTCAAGTGATAGAAGGGCGACTGCCAGAAGCTGATGAGGAAATTTCCTTGGCAGATTTCTGGAAAGACCGCTATCAGATTGGGCAGACTATCACCTTTAGCAAGAAAGAAGAAGGGAAGACCGTCATAAAATCCCAATCTTTCACCATTATTGGATTTGTTCAGTCGGGTGAGATACTTTCTCAAGAAGACTTGGGAGGGGCTAGTAGTGGAAATGGAAGCTTGGCTGGCTATGGAGTGATTTTACCCAGTCAGTTTGACTCAGATGTTTATAGAATTGCGCGTGTGCGCTATGATGATTTAAAAAATTTGGATGCTTTTTCATCAGACTATAGAAGCAAACGAGATCAACACCAGGAAGACTTACAAAACTTGCTTGCCGCTAATGGTCAAAAAAGATTGGCAAGTATCAAAGCAAATGGGCAAAAGAGCTTGGAAGATGGAAAAGAGCAGCTCCAAACAGCTGACGGTAACCTTCAAAAAGGCAAGAGTCAGTTAGAACAGGCTGAAAGTCGATTGAAAACGCAAGAAGAACAAGTGACCGCTTTGCCTGAGCCTCAAAAGAGTCAAGCCAAGGAGCAATTGACAAAAGCTAAGGAAGAATTGGCTACAGAAAAAGAAAAAATGGCTCAGACAGAGAGTAATCTAGCCAAGGAAAAAGAGAAGCTTGAACAACGCCAGAAAGAGCTTGATGAACTGGCAGAGCCTACTTACCATGTATACAACCGCCAAACCATGCCAGGCGGTCAAGGCTATCTCATGTACAGTAACGCTTCAGCAAGTATTCGTTCTGTCGGGAATATCTTTCCCGTGGTGCTTTATATGGTCGCTGCAATGGTAACCTTTACAACTATGACTCGCTTTGTGGATGAAGAGCGTACCAATGCTGGTATTTTCAAGGCCCTAGGTTACCAGAATAAAGATATTGTTGCCAAGTTTGTCCTCTATGGTTTTCTTGCAGGAACTGTGGGAACCGTTTTAGGAACGCTTCTAGGACATTATCTCCTTGCAGGCGTGATTTCGGATGTTATAACAGCTGGAATGGTCGTTGGGAAAAGTCAGGAGTATTTCTACTGGTCTTATAGCCTTCTTGCCCTGGCCTTAAGTTGGGTATCCAGTGTCTTGCCAGCTTATCTAGTGGCACGGAGGGAATTGCACGATGAAGCAGCCCAACTTTTGCTGCCCAAACCTCCCGTTAAGGGATCAAAGATTTTGCTGGAACGCCTGAGCTTTATTTGGAGTCGTTTGAGCTTCACTCATAAGGTTACGGCGCGAAATATTTTCCGTTATAAGCAACGGATGTTGATGACCATTTTTGGAGTTGCGGGTTCGGTTGCTCTCCTATTTGCAGGTCTTGGCATTCAGTCTTCTGTGGGAGGAGTTGTCGATCGTCAATTTGAACAAATCCAGCAATACCAGATGATTGTAGCGGAAAAGAGCAGTGCAACGGAGCAAGAAAAAGCAGACCTAGAAAGTGCCTTGCAATTTGAGCCTATCCATGCTTATCAAAAAATTTACTCTAAATCCATTGAAAAAGATTTCAAAGGAAAAGCAGGACTTCAGACTATTACCATAATGGTTACAAGCCGAGAAAGTTTCAAACCCTTTATCGCATTAGAGGAAAATGGCCAAGAGGTGCAGGTCACAGATGGAGCAGTCGTAAGTCAAAAACTAGCTCAACTAGCAGATGTTACGGTTGGAGACAAGCTGGAGCTTGATGGGAAAGAAATCAAGGTATCGGCTATTTCTGAAAACTATGTTGGACACTTTGTTTATCTCAACCGAGCGACATACGAACAAGTCTACGGTACCAGTCCACAAGACAATACCTACCTAGTAAAATTAAAAGAGCCAACACCATTAAATACGGAGAAAGAAGCTGCGGCCTTTATGAAAAAAACTGCTGTTTCTGGGGTGGTCCAAAATGCAACGGCTATCCACCTCTTTGAATCTGTAGCCAATTCTCTCAATAAAACAATGGCAATCCTTATCCTTGTTTCCGTCTTGCTAGCCATTGTCATTCTTTACAATCTCACCAATATCAATGTGGCAGAACGTATCCGTGAACTTTCCACCATCAAGGTTCTCGGTTTCCATAATAAAGAAGTGACCCTCTATATCTACCGCGAGACCATGGTGCTGTCCTTTGTGGGGATTGTTCTCGGTTTGGTAGCCGGCTACTATTTACATCAATTTTTGATTCAAATGATCTCACCTGCCACCATACTTTTTTATCCACGAGTCAGCTGGGAAGTCTATGCTCTTCCAATCGTCGCAGTGACTGTAATCTTAGCCTTACTGGGCCTCTTTGTCAATCACCACTTGAGAAAGGTAGATATGCTTGAAGCCCTGAAATCAGTAGAGTAAGTTAATTTTTTAAAAAGTAAATCTGTTGACAAAGTCTCTGCTTCTTGGTAGAATAAGAACTGTCGTAAAGACAAATAACTTCTTCTTGGTTACAGGCATGCCAACCTGTCACTCGGATGAAGCCAAATAAAAAGGAGAAACATCATGGCAATCTCAAAAGAGAAAAAAAATGAAATCATCGCACAATATGCACGTCACGAAGGTGATACAGGTTCAGTAGAGGTTCAAGTTGCTGTCCTTACTTGGGAAATCAACCACCTTAACGAACACATCAAACAACACAAAAAAGACCACGCTACTTACCGTGGATTGATGAAGAAAATCGGTCGCCGTCGTAACTTGCTTGCATATTTGCGTAAAAACGACGTTAACCGTTACCGTGAGTTGATCAACTCTCTAGGACTTCGTCGCTAATCATGATGCTAAGGGCGTAAGAAATCCGTATGAAAATAGGGAAACGACACCGTGTTCGATGAACACAAGGAGTTTCATCTTTTTCACTAGGATTTTAGCCCGGGCTCAAATCAGCTCTCTGACTTCAGAGGGCTTTTTGTTTTTATCTGCTTGCTTAGGCCGTGTTCAATTAACAAGATACAAAGGCCGTCAAAAGCACAAAGCAAAAATAGGAAAATTGACGAAGAAACTTCAGTTTCTAGGAGATTTTATCTTTTTTGCCAAGTGCTTAGGCCGTGTTCAATTGAGCATATCTTGATAATGAAGCTACTCCATTGGGTAGCTTTTTTGTATGGATTTTAGCCCGAGCTCAAATCAGCTCTCTGATCTCAGGGGGCTTTTTTATTGAGGTTTTATCGGTCACAATTTTGGAGACTACAAAAACTTGAAGCTAAAGCTCCCAGCATTGTACGATGTTTTATCGGTCATAATTTTGGAGACCACAAAAACTCCTGCCAATGTGACTTATTATACCTTTGAGTTTTATCAGTCATAATTTTGGAGACCACAAAAACCAGCGATTACGCGAACTTTGTCGCCTTTTTGTTTTATCGGTCATAATTTTAGAGACTACAAAAACAGCGTCTGCTTTTGGCGAAATTGCAAAGCAGTTTTATCGGTCACAATTTTAGAGACTACAAAAACCTCGGAGTCATGCTAGGGGTAAATGGAGCAGTTTTATCGGTCACAATTTTAGAGACTACAAAAACCTCAAATGGTATCAGCTAATGACACCATAAAGGTGTGCAGCTACTCGGCTTGAAAAGCCGAGTAGCTGTCTGCAAGCCCCCTCGGAGAGCCCACACTTTACGAAGTAAAGTATAGTATGTTATACTTTACATGGAAGTAGTCACCGAATTCCAGTTAGAAATTACTTTGTAACTACGTTTTGAGGAGGAGTAAAATGCTTTCCTATGTTCGACATTACCCACTAGCGATAGCTAAATTAATGTGTCTGTGCTCTCCTAAAATCTGCTGATTTATTACTGACTAATACAGGAGGTTTTTATGGGACAGACAATCATATCTGCTATTGGTGTTTATATTTCCACCAGTATCGATTATTTAATTATTTTATTTATTTTATTTGCACAGCTATCACAGAATAAACAAAAATGGCATATTTATGCGGGACAATATCTAGGCACAGGCTTACTTGTAGGGGCGAGTTTAGTTGCTGCTTATGTCGTTAATTTCGTGCCTGAAGAATGGATGGTTGGATTGCTTGGTTTAATCCCTATCTATTTAGGGATTCGCTTTGCAATTGTTGGAGAAGGTGAGGAAGAAGAGGAAGAAGAGGAAGAAATTATTGAAAGATTAGAACAAAGCAAGGCAAATCAACTGTTTTGGACAGTTACATTGCTAACAATTGCGTCTGGCGGAGATAATTTAGGTATCTATATACCTTATTTTGCTTCGTTAGATTGGTCACAGACCCTCGTGGCTTTGCTTGTGTTTGTAATCGGCATAATTATCTTATGCGAGATTAGTCGGGTGTTATCCTCTATTCCGTTAATATTCGAGACAATTGAAAAATACGAGCGAATCATTGTGCCCTTAGTATTCATTCTACTTGGACTATACATCATGTATGAAAATGGCACGATAGAGACTTTTCTGACCGTGTAGATTTTTTGTTTCACTAGGATTTTAGCCCGGGCTCAAATCAGCTCTCTGATTTTCAGAGGGCTTTTTATGTTGTCACTTTACCTCGCGATATACTCGAGTATAATCTTCGGTTACGGTTCCTAGAACTATAAGGTAAAATAAACCAGATTTTCTCCCTTCGTGTAGATTTTATCTTTTTTGCCAAGTGCTTAGTCCGTGTTCAATTGAGCATAGCTTGATAATGAAGCTAGTCTAATTAGGTAGCTTTTTAGATATAAAACTATTTTATTATCTAAATATAGAATAAATTAGGGCTTGCATTCAAAACATGGTATAATAGGTCTATATAGCTAAATAAAGTAAACCTATCACAAGGGATTGAGAAAAAGGATAGAACAGTCATGTCAACAGTAAAAAGTGATCTAAATATTGCGCAAACATATGCGAGTCAGCTGAAAAATGCTTGTCAATCGTTAACAGCAATTGCTGTGGCTAGTCAAGATGATCGAACGACCCTTCAAGGGAATAACAAAGCCCATCAATGTCTGACAAAGTCTCAAAATCTAGCTAGTCAGATTTCGGCAGCCGTCACCCTGACTTCAGAACGACTGCACTCTATAGCGAGTGATTTTGAGGCGCTAGATGAAGCGGGTGCCAATGGTTTTAGGAGTCATGCATGAGCAAGTTAGATGAGTTGAAGAAAAGAGAGCGAGACCTCTTGTACCAACTAGAAGACAATGGAAAAGAGAAATATCGCACCAAAGAACTGATAGAAACCTTTGAAGGGTATGATAGAGCTAGTCACCGTTATCAAAATGATTTGTGGGAGGCGGCCTATCAGAGCCGATATGCAGGACAGTTGGAAGAAACACTCCTACAAAGAAACCAACTTAAAAACCAAATTCTTGAGAAGCTCAGCTATCGCATGGATGATTTGAAAAAAGAAAAGTTCCGATTAGAGGGAGACTTGGATGAGGTCTACTATGAAAGACGCAAAGAACTAGAAAGAGAGGAGGAAAAACGACATGGGCATTGATATGTACTTAGAACAATCCCAACTACAAAGTTCGAGTGTAGCAAGCATGTGCCAATCTCAGGTTGAGGCTTATCAAGACTTGCAATCAGCCATCAAAAAGTTTTCAGAAGATACAGAGAGTCTAAAGGGCGATGCTTATAATTCGGCTAGAAGTTTTTTTGCAAGTGTCTTATTACCCTTGAGCAAAGGGGGACAACTCTATGCGGAAACCTTCTCTCAAGCTATCAAGAAATTACCAGAAGACTACCAAACGATGGTCGACAGCAAGAGTTGGCGGGAGGATGATCTACTTGATAAGATCCGCCAGGAAGAGCAAATGATTGCCTATCTAGATGAAGTCAATCAATCCTTTTCTAGCTTGACCATGGATAGTGAAGAAAAGGGGAGATTGAGACGCAGTAATGTGGAACTCATGCGAGGACACCATGCGAATAAACGCGTCTATGAAACGATCTTGAGAGACCTGCGCGCCTATGATAGCTATTCAGGAGGACTGTTCGATGAACTAGACAGTATCGATGTGCAGTTGAGTCGTGGACTGGCCCAAATCGAAACGAGCTGGGATGCCAAGACAGGGGTCTTTAAAGTCCCATCTGACCTGACTTGGGCCAACTACCTGACTGCCTATTCTGACACAAAGGATATGAAGCTCAGTCGCCAAGAGAAGGCCTTTGTCCAGACCATGATGGCAGAGTACGGCTTTGACGCAGAGACAGCCCAACAGCTCTTGACCATCAAGCAAGGGATAGATAAGAAGTTCCCAACCTCAAGTCAAGAGTTTCGTGACTATATCTTTTTGCGAGTCGTCGGTGCGGCAAATTATAATGAATTCCAGTGGAACGAAACGGCGGGTCATTTGAAAACTTATTTTTATGATGTGACTGTTGGCAGTTCGATTACAGGAAAATCAAGAACAGTAGAAAAACCGCTTCTTGAAATTTTTAAAGAACTTGGAATCAAAGATGAAACAGATGCAAAGAAATTGATATATAATCTTAGACTGCAGCATGAAATGGCGGGTGGTGAATATGACAGTATAGATGACATTAAGACTACTGATAAAGAAAAAGGCTCAAATTATTATGCTTCTTATAAAAAATCATTTGAAGAAGTTTATGGTACTAGGATTGATTTTGATACGTTTTGGGATAGCAAACTGAAGGCCTATTCTAACAACAGAGCAGGTCACGCAGACTTTACCCACCAGTCCATTACTATGGCGACTCACCTTAATCCTAATCAAGTTCAGTTAGCCGATCTCTATGGCGGTAGAGAGCGTGTCAAGGACCTTTCTGGCTGGGAGGGAGACACGACAAAAAATGCTACGGATAAAAAACCAAGCATTGGTGAAGATGACTACAAGGCAGACCTTGATTCAGTCAATCTTATCGGCCGGATGCAACAGGGGCAATCCTATGACCAAGCCATATCTTCCTATTATGCTGACCTTCAAAAGGATTCGACTCTTAGAGAAAGAGAATTCTTAAAAAATAAAGATTGGAAGCATGTCAGAAGTACTATTTATGCTAGTATCCTTCCATTAGAGGTTATGGAAAAAGGGGAGGATGCGATTAAAGCATACATTGAAAGTAACTATTCAGGTGTATCCAAGTTTTTAAACCGCTTGGAATCCTTGGCGGAGTAGGAGGATGATGATGAAGAAAATACTAGGTGTTTTAACAATAGTTGTATTACTTGTATCTGTTTGTTTTTACTTTTTTCCTAAACAACCTAAAAACATTTTTGATGAAATTTACCAAGAAACGGAGAAAACATATCGGTCAAATAATATTTTAAGGCATATAGATGGGTTTAAAATCAGACCAGATTGGCCAAGTGACGACCCTAATATTTCGTATACTCCTTTTGGAAAGTATGAAACTCTAACCAAAGGCTATAGTGATATAACCATTCACTTTAATTTTGGAGAAGGGATAAAGGGAGTGTCGATTCGTTTTGAAAGAAAGACTAATTCGAATATTACCCTATGGTATTCAGCACACTATAATCTGCAAAAGAAAGTGCTCAAAAAGAAACTTGCGATTTTTGAAGAGCCAAGGAAACCAGGCCAATTTATTGATGATGAAGAAAAAGTAAGAGAATATTTAAGAAAAAATAATATTTCCAAAGAAGAATTAGAGAAGGACTATGACGAAATCGTCAACCAGAAAGTCTTGAAAGATTGGTGCTCGATTTATGACAGCAAGTTCTCGCCAAGTAACTATGGCGATGTCAAGATTGAAACCCAGTGGGAGAATTGGTGATAGGTCACGCAGACTTTACCCACCAGTCCATTACCATGGCTACTCATCTAAATCCTAGCAGTTTCCAGTTATCCGACGTCTATGGCGGTATAGAGCATGTCAAGGACCTTTCAGGGTGGGAGGGAGACACGACCTTTAACGCTACGGATAAGAAACCAAGTATTGGTGAGGATGATTACAAGGCAGATTTGGACTCGGTCAACCTTATCGGTCGGATGCAAGAGGGGCAATCCTATGACCAAGCCATATCTTCTTACTATGCTGACCTTCAAAAAGACTCTTCTCAGAGAGAAAGAGAATTTTTGAAAAATAAAGATTGGAAAAAGGTCAAAGGTACAATCTACGCAGGGGTAGCGCCTGCGGATATACTGAGAAAGGGTGAGGCATCTATTAAAGAGTATATTGAAGAAAAATACCCAGAAGTATCCGCATTTTTAAATCGTTTAGAGGCTGTGGCAGACTAGGAGGAAAAGTTAATGAAGAAACTACTAGGTATAACAGCGTTAATGTCGTTTATCATATTCATCTGTTTTTACTTTTTTCCTAAACAACCAAAAAATATTTTTGATGAGATTTACCAAGAAACTGAGAAAACCTATCGAACAAATAATATTTTAAGGCATATAGATGGCTTTGAAATTAGTCCAGGTTGGCCAAGTGATGGAGAGTATTCTAAATATTATCCGTTTGGAACTTATAATAAAGACCATACCCCAGAAGAGTATTTTGAAGTAGAAATTAGTTTTAATTTTGCTACAAAAACACAGTTAAGTTCAATCTCATTTGAAAAGCGAATCGGGCCAAACGTTAGAGTTCGCTTATGGAATAAATATATTCGTAAGGATCGTGTTTTGAAAAAATTTGTCAAAATAGGTTTGAAGAAAGCAGATACGGAAACTTATATTGAAGACGAAGCTCAGGTGAAATCCTATCTAGAGCAGTACGGTATCACTGCCAAGGATTTGGATTCTTACTACGACGAAATCGTCAACCAGAAAGTTTTGAAAGATTGGTGCTCGATTTATGACAGCAAGTATTCTCCAAGCAACTATGGTGAGGTCAAGATTGAAACCCAGTGGGAGAATTGGTGACAATATGAAGAAAATATTCAGTTTATTGGCTTTAGTCTTACTAGTTGTATTATTTTGTTTTTACTTTTTTCCTAAACAACCTAAAAATATTTTTGATGAAATTTACCAAGAAACGGAGAAAACCTATCGGTCAAATAATATTTTAAGAAACATAGATGGGTTTAAAATCAGACCCGATTGGCCAACTGATGATCCTAATATCTCTCAAAATCCATTTGGATTGTATACTAGTAAAAGCAACCCTCAAAACTTTAATAATATATCTATTGATTTTAATTTCAAAAATTATTCTAACGAGCTGTTTGTTTCATTTGAGAAGAAAATATCTGGGGATGTGAAGTTATGGATGATTAGTAAGTATAGCCAAAAAACTAAAATGATCACAAAGTCAATTCAGATAGTATTATCAGGAAATGAGGATAGCTATATCGAAGACGAAGCTCAGGTGAAATCCTATCTAGAGCAGTACGGTATCACTGCCAAGGACTTGGACTCTTACTACGACGAAATCGTCAACCAGAAAGTCTTGAAAGACTGGTGCACGATTTATGACAGTAAGTATTCGCCAAGCAACTATGGTGAGGTGAAAGTCGAAACCCAGTGGGAGAATTGGTGACATAAAGATTCTCACTAATTATATAAACAGGTGGCTCTCTATTTTCAGAGGGCTTTTTATGTTGTCACTTTACC
>NZ_KV794205.1:37333-57084 GCF_001808665.1 Streptococcus sp. HMSC070B10
TTCAGAGGGCTTTTTATGTTGTCACTTTACCTCGATATACTCAAGTATAATCTTCGGTTACGATTATTAGTACTGTAAGACCAACTATATTCATTTTTCTCATCTTGTTCCATAGTTAAAAATATGGTATACTTTTCATGAGAATTTTCTAAATTTTTAAGATTCTATCAAAGGAGGTTTGCATGCTTTCCAAATTTTCTGGAAGCCGACAGGACCTGCAATTTGTATTGCTTTTAGGTATTTTACTAGGTGTTTTAGGAATTTCCCTCTTTCTAGCAGTTTCAATGGGATCCGTTGCGATTGATCTAGGCGATACCTATCGGATTATTTTGAGCAGGTTGGGGTTTCCTCTTGAGGTAGGAGAGGTTTCCAAGTCCACTCTTGCCATTGTATGGAACATGAGATTCCCCCGAGTATTGCTAGGTTTGATAGTGGGGGCTGGTCTTTCTATGTGTGGTAGCGTGATGCAGTCTACAGTGAACAATCCCATCGCAGAGCCTTATGTCTTAGGAATATCTGCGGGTGCAACTCTAGGGGCAACCTTGAGCATCATTCTTGGTTTAAAATTGGTGATTAGCCTTGGAGCTTTTCTTGGAGCTATTTTGGCAACAATTGCTGTCCTCATCATTGCCTCTATGCAGGGAAGGATGACGACTTCCAGTCTGATTTTATCAGGAACGGTGGTCAACGCTCTCTTTCTGGCATTTTCCAACTTTATTATCTCAGTCGGAGCTAATGCGGACAGTGTGATGACCATTAAGTTTTGGACCATGGGCTCGCTCGCTGGGACTTCCTGGGCAGACTTGGTCCTGCCAACTATAGTAGTAGGAATAGCCTTTCTATTTTTCTCTACTCAGTATCGTGTTTTCAATGCGATGATGATGGGAGATGAGGCTGCTTTAACTTTGGGGATTCCCTTACGTTTTTATTGGTATCTTTATGTGACCATGGTGGCTGTGCTGACAGCAGTATTAGTAGCAACCTGTGGGATTATTGGATTTGTCGGTCTGATTACTCCACATTTAGCTCGAGGATTAGTAGGAACGAATTACAAGAGGCTTTTTCCTGTTGCAACCTTGCTAGGTGCCCTCTTTATCATCTGGGCAGATGTACTCTCTCGTATCATCATTCCAAACGCAGAGCTTCCTATTGGTATTTTCACAGCCTTAGTAGGTGCTCCCTTCTTTATCTACATTGTTGGAGGTAGGCGAAGGGAGGTGAGGGGCTGATATGGACTTGATTTGTCAGGACATCCATTTTGGACTGGGAGAGAAAAAAATCCTCAAAGGAGTCTCTATTAAGGTTGAGGGGCATCAATTTCACACGATATTAGGACCAAATGGAAGCGGGAAAACCAGTCTACTTAAACTCCTCTATCGTCAGGAAAAGACGGAAAAAGGTTTGATAAGCCTAGATGGAAAGCCTCTGGAACAATGGACGCTCAAAGAAACAGCCAAGCAAATGGCAGTTGTGACCCAGTTTAACCAGCTGCAGTTTGATTGTACAGTTGAGGAAATCGTCTTGCTGGGAAGAACTCCCCACCTCTCTTTTTTACAGAAGGAAAGGGAAAGAGATTTTACACTCGTTCAAGATGCCCTCGTTAAGGTGGATATGCTCGAGAAGAAAACTCGTCTCTATTCGTCTCTGTCAGGGGGGGAGAAACAACGAGTCTTATTAGCCCGCGCCTTGGCGCAAGAACCGACTCTCTTGCTCCTGGATGAACCAACCAATCACTTGGATATCAAGTATCAGCTAGACTTGTTGGCCATTGTGAAGGAGCTCAAGGTCAATGTTCTAGCTGTCCTACACGATATTCAACTTGCTTGTCGCTATTCGGATTATCTCTATCTGATGAAAGAGGGGGAAATCCTTTACCAAGGGACTCCAAAGGAGACCATCACCCCTGAGTCATTGCAAACTGTATACGGAGTTCAAAGTCAGGTGACTTGGACCAAGGATCAGCAAGCCATGATTCACTATTTATAAGAATGAAAAGGAAAACAAGATGAAAAAAACACTAAGCATTTTACTCGTAACAGTAGCTACCCTAACCATGGCAGCTTGTGGCAATACTACTACAGAAAAAGCTACCACACAGTCTAGCACAGAAACAAGTCAAAAGGCAAACGCAGAGACGACTTATCCGTTAACGGTTAAGACCTATGATGCTAAGGGAAATGAAGTCGAACAAGTCTTTGACAAGGCACCTGAAAAAGTTATCACCAACAATCTTTCTACCACTGAAATCTTATTGGAGTTAGGCTTGAAGGATAAAATTGCTGGCATGCTTAACCCTGATAATGCTGTGACGGACAAATACAAGGAGGCAATTGCGACGATTCCTCAAATTGGGGATAAAAAAACAGTCTCACAAGAGACAGTCCTTTCTTATGAGCCAGACGCTGTGATGGGGCGAAACATGATGTTTTCTGAAAAATCCTTGGGGACAGTTAGCACTTGGAATGAAAACAAAATCCCAGTTTATACGCAAAAAGCTTCTCTCTCAACGATTCAGCAAGATTTAGGAAATATTGTAGAAGATGTTAAAAATCTTGGAATGATTTTTAATGTTCAGGACAAGGCCAATGAATACGCAGCCCAATTACAAACTAAAATTGACGCTGTTAAGAAAGCAAATCCAGCAAGTCAAGGTGAAAAGAAAAAGGCTTTGATTATGGTTGCTTATAATGATGAAACCTTCGGTGCCTACAAGTCTGCTTTGCAAGAAAGTTTGCTGAACCAACTTGGTTATACAAACGTTGCTACGGGGACATCAGGCTTGACCTTGGAAAACCTCGTGTCAATGGATCCTGAATTGATTATCTATGTAACCAGCGACCGCAATAAAAAATTGGATGAAAAAGCAGTAGAGTTGATGAAGGCAAATGCTGTTTTGGAAAGCGTTCCTGCTATTAAGAATCAAAAAATCATGACCATTTCTTACGATGAGTTGATGGACTATGGTCCAGCAGTGATTGATTCCCTTGAGAAAATCAATGACTTTATCAATAAATAATGAGTTTGATTGGGAAGGAATTCAAGTCAAAATCAGCCTTCCTTCTAACTACGACCCCAATCAAACCTATCCAGCTATTTTATTGAATGATGGAAACTTGGATTTCCTATCATCCCTTTCAGAATCTGTGATTTTAGTGGGCTTGACCTCTAAAAATCGCCTAGATGACTACACTCCTTGGAAAGCAGCTGCTCTGAGAGATGGAGCTCCAGATTTTGGAGGTCAGGCCAAGGCCTATCATGATCATTTATTTGGAGGTCTTTTAGACAAGTTGCAGTCGCTTTATCGCCTGGATGAAGCACGCCTTGCCTATGGAGGTTATTCACTAGGTGGCTTGGCGGCAGTTTACAGTCTTTTCAGCTTTGACAAGGTTTCCTGTGTCTTTTCAATCTGCGGTTCCTTTTGGTATCCTGATTTTGTGACTTATTGCAAGGAAGAAAATGTGGAAAATTTGGACTGTTTGCTGTATTTACAGAATGGTCAAACAGAAGGAGCGCACCATACTAATCGCTTGGCTCAAGCACCAGCCTATGCTGAGCAGATCCATACCAGTCTTCAGAAATGCTATCCGAACGGCCAGTTTGTTTTTGATCCTTATGGACACCATGAACAAGTAGCTGAGCGATTTCTAGTTTTTTCCAGCTGGTTGGCCCAAAAATGGAAAATCGAATAAAAGATTTATCCCTTGGCTTTTGCCAAGGGATTGTTGTATTTGTTTAACCAAGGTTTTCTCTCTTTTTATCTGGATTCCAGACGAAGCTTGCGATAAAGCTAAAGATGATGGTTAGGATAGCGAGGATAATGGCAAGGATGAGGGCAGGAATGCGGATAAACCACCAGAGTGGGTTTGGTTTTTTATCATTGTGCCATTGTTTCGTTTCTTGGTCCAAACGCTGAAATTCTGTTTGGATACGATTGGCGACTGTTTCAATGCCTTCGTCATTCATTTTCTTGATATCGGAGATATCGATTGGATTTCCAAAGTTCATATCGACACGCTCGCGGCTAACTAAGCCCTTCAAAGTCATGGGACCTGTATAGGTAACAGGCATGATACGGACCTTGGCCATTTTGGCAATCAGAGCTACGCCACCCTTGACATCGTTTGAGTGACGGCTCCCACTTGGAAACATGATGAGAGAGCGGTCACTTTTTTTGAGAACATTGATAGGGTATTTGATGGCTGAGGCGCTTGGATTTTCCCGGTCGATAGGAAAAGCACCACACATACGGATCCACCAGCCAAAGATACGGTTGGTAAAGAGTTCTTTTTTGGCCATGAAGATGAATTGTTTTGGCTTGGTCGCAAAGGCCATATAAACTGGATCCCACCAAGTGCGGTGAGGCGCAACCAAAATATAATTTTCATCTTGATTAGGAATTTTATCAGTATTATGATAGTGGGCATTGCCATTGATGGACCATAGGAGCAATACAACCAATCCACGTAAATAAGTATAAAACATGCGATCTCCTTAGATTCTTTTCTTGTTATTATTATACCTTATCAAAGGAGGGCTGGCAAACTTTTCCCTTGACCAGGTCCATATTTGGGATGAAATTAGAATTCTTTTAGAAAAAATGGTATGATAGAATTTATGGATAAAAATAAGATTATGGGATTAACCCAAATAGAAGTCAAGGAAAGACAGGCTAAGGGCTTGGTCAATGATTTTACTGCTTCGGCCAATACCAGCACTTGGCAAATCGTTAAACGAAATGTCTTTACTCTTTTTAACGCTTTGAACTTTGCCATTGCTTTGGCCCTTGCCTTTGTGCAGGCTTGGAGCAATTTGGTCTTCTTTGCTGTTATCTGCTTTAACGCTTTTTCAGGGATAGTGACTGAGCTGAGGGCCAAACACATGGTGGATAAGCTCAATCTCATGACCAAGGAAAAGGTCAAGACTATTCGCGATGGTCAGGAAGTTGCTCTTAATCCTGAAAAATTGGTGCTAGGAGATGTCATTCGTCTGTCTGCTGGAGAGCAGATTCCCAGTGATGCCTTGGTTTTGGAAGGCTTTGCGGAAGTCAATGAAGCCATGTTGACGGGGGAAAGTGATTTGGTGCAGAAGGAAGTGGATGCCTTGCTTTTGTCAGGAAGTTTCCTAGCTAGTGGGTCAGTTTTGGCTCAAGTCCACCATGTCGGTGCTGACAACTATGCTGCCAAGCTCATGCTAGAAGCCAAGACCGTTAAACCCATCAACTCCCGTATCATGAAATCGTTGGACAGGTTAGCTGGTTTTACTGGGAAGATTATCATTCCTTTTGGTCTGGCTCTCTTGCTAGAAGCCTTGATGTTGAAAGGCTTGCCTCTCAAGTCATCCGTTGTAAATTCGTCGACAGCCCTTTTGGGGATGTTGCCTAAGGGAATTGCCCTTTTGACCATTACTTCGCTCTTGACTGCAGTGATTAAGCTTGGCCTGAAAAAGGTCTTGGTGCAGGAGATGTACTCTGTTGAGACCTTGGCGCGCGTGGATATGCTCTGTCTGGACAAGACGGGCACCATTACCCAAGGAAAGATGCAGGTGGAGGCTGTACTTCCACTGACGGAAACTTATGGTGAAGAGACCATTGCCAGTATCCTGACCAGCTACATAGCCCATAGTGAGGATAAAAATCCAACTGCCCAAGCCATTCGCCAGCGTTTCCAAGGTCAGGTAGCCTACCCTATGATTTCCAATCTTCCCTTCTCAAGCGACCGCAAGTGGGGAGCCATGGAGTTAGAAGATTTGGGAACAGTTTTCTTAGGTGCACCTGAGATGTTGCTGGATTCTGAGGTACCAGAAGCCAGAGAGGCCTTGGAGAGAGGTTCACGTGTCTTAGTCTTAGCTCTCAGTCAGGAGAAATTAGACCATCACAAGCCACAGAAACCATCTGATATTCAGGCTCTAGCCTTGCTGGAAATCTTGGACCCGATTCGGGAGGGAGCAGCAGAGACGCTGGACTATCTCCGTTCTCAGGAAGTGGGGCTCAAGATTATCTCTGGTGACAATCCAGTTACGGTATCCAGCATTGCCCAGAAGGCTGGTTTTGCGGACTACCACAGCTATGTCGATTGCTCGAAAATTACGGATGAGGAATTGGTTGCTATGGCGGAGGAGACTGCGATTTTCGGACGTGTTTCCCCTCATCAAAAGAAACTCATCATCCAAACACTGAAAAAAGCGGGTCATACAACAGCTATGACAGGGGATGGAGTTAATGATATTCTGGCTCTTCGTGAGGCGGATTGTTCTATCGTGATGGCTGAGGGAGATCCTGCGACTCGTCAGATTGCCAATCTGGTTCTCTTGAACTCAGACTTTAATGATGTTCCTGAAATTCTCTTTGAAGGTCGTCGGGTGGTCAATAACATTGCCCATATCGCCCCGATTTTCTTGATAAAGACCATCTATTCATTCTTGCTCGCAGTCATCTGTATTGCCAGTGCTCTTCTGGGACGGTCTGAATGGATCTTGATTTTCCCTTTTATTCCAATCCAGATTACCATGATTGACCAGTTTGTGGAAGGTTTCCCACCATTCGTTCTGACTTTTGAGCGAAATATCAAACCTGTCGAGCCAAACTTCCTCAGAAGATCCATGCTTCGTGCCCTACCAAGCGCTCTCATGGTCGTCTTCAGCGTACTCTTTGTGAAAATATTTGGAAGTAGCCAAGGTTGGTCTGAGTTAGAAATCTCAACTCTACTCTATTATCTCTTGGGGTCAATTGGTTTCTTATCAGTTTTTAGAGCCTGCATGCCATTTACCCTATGGCGTGTCCTCTTGATTGTTTGGTCAGTAGGAGGCTTCCTAGCCACAGCTCTCTTCCCAAGAATTCAAAAACTGCTTGAAATTTCAACCTTAACAGGACAAACATTACCTATTTATGGTGTCATGATGTTGGTCTTTACCTTGATTTTCATCCTGACTAGTCGCTATCAAGCCAGAAAATAAAGAAAGACTGCAATCTGAGGATTGCGGTTTTTTTAGGTGCAAGATTGCCAGCGGAAATGTGGTATAATAAGAAATAATATAGTTTTGGAAAGTGAGAGAAAATGATTTCAAAGAGATTAGAATTAGTGGCTTCCTTTGTGCCACAGGGAGCCATTTTACTAGATGTGGGGAGTGACCATGCTTATCTGCCTATCGAGTTGGTCGAAAGAGGACAAATCAAAAGTGCCATTGCAGGTGAGGTCGTAGAAGGTCCCTATCAGTCCGCGGTTAAAAATGTTGAAAGTCACGGGTTAAAGGAGAAAATCCAAGTCCGTTTAGCCAATGGGCTGACAGCTTTTGAAGAGGCAGACCAAGTGTCGGTCATCACCATTGCAGGCATGGGAGGTCGTTTGATTGCTAGGATTTTAGAAGAAGGCTTGGACAAGTTAGCTAATGTAGAGCGTTTGATCCTCCAGCCTAATAATCGTGAAGACGACTTGCGTATCTGGTTGCAAGACAACGGATTTCAGATTATAGCCGAAAGCATCTTAGAAGAAGCTGGCAAGTTTTACGAGATTTTGGTGGTGGAAGCAGGACAAATGAAGCTATCAGCCAGCGATGTCCGCTTTGGTCCTTTTTTGTCCAAAGAAGTCAGCCCAGTCTTTGTCCAAAAATGGCAAAAAGAAGCTATTAAGCTAGAGTTTGCCCTTGGACAAATCCCAGACAAAAATCTGGAAGAACGTCAAGTTCTAGTAGATAAGATTCAAGCCATCAAGGAGGTGCTCCATGTTAGCAAGTGAAGTGATTAACGCGTATGAAGCCTTTTGCCCTCAGGAATTTTCCATGGAGGGAGACAGTCGTGGTCTGCAAATTGGCACTTTGGACAAGGATATCCAAAGGGTCATGGTGACTCTGGATATTCGTGAAGAAACGGTGGCTGAAGCTATTGAAAAGGGTGTGGACTTGATTATCGTTAAGCACGCACCTATTTTCCGTCCCATCAAGGATTTGGTAGCTAGCCGTCCACAAAATCAGATTTACATTGATCTCATCAAGCATGACATTGCAGTTTATGTCAGCCATACCAACATTGACATCGTTGAAAATGGCCTCAATGATTGGTTCTGTCAGATGCTAGGTATCGAGGAAACGGCTTATCTGCAGGAGACAGGTCCAGAACGTGGAATTGGACGTATTGGGAATATTCAGCCTCAGACATTTGGGGAATTGGCCCAGAATGTCAAGCAAGTCTTTGGTCTAGATAGTCTTCGAATGGTGCATTATCAAGAGAGCGATTTGCAGAAGCCTATTTCAAGAGTGGCCATCTGTGGTGGAAGTGGGCAGTCATTCTATAAGGATGCTTTGGCAAAGGGGGCAGATGTCTATATCACTGGTGATATTTACTACCATACTGCTCAGGATATGCTGTCTGATGGTTTGTTGGCATTGGACCCAGGCCACTATATTGAAGTGCTTTTCGTGGAAAAAATTGCAGAGCTTCTTAATCAATGGAAAGAGGAAAAAGGCTGGGCAATCGATATTGTACCTAGTAAAGCATCGACCAATCCTTTCCACCATATCTAGTTAGAAAGTGAAAACAATGAAAAAAGTTGCCATTATCGGAGCAGGGATTGTAGGTGCAACAGCTGCCTACTACCTCTCGAAAGAAAGTGACCTAGAGGTGACCGTTTTTGACCATGGACAGGGGCAAGCTACCAAGGCAGCAGCGGGAATTATCAGTCCTTGGTTTTCCAAACGCCGCAATAAAGCTTGGTACAAAATGGCGCGCTTGGGGGCTGACTTTTATGTGGATTTATTAGCTGATTTAGAAAAGTCAGGACAAGAAATCGACTTTTACCAGCGTTCGGGAGTCTTTCTCCTGAAAAAGGATGAAACTAAGTTGGAAGAACTCTATCAACTAGCCCTCCAGCGTAGAGAAGAATCTCCTTTGATAGGGCAATTAGCCATTCTGGACCAAGAATCAGCTAACGAATTATTCCCTGGTTTGCAGGGATTTGATCACTTGCTCTATGCTTCTGGTGGAGCGAGAGTAGATGGTCAGCTTTTGGTCACTCGTTTGCTAGAAGCCAGTCAGGTCAAGCTGGTCAAAGAAAAAGTAACTCTGACACCTTTAGCATCAGGTTACCAGATTGACGAAGAAGTGTTTGATCAGGTTATTTTGGCGACGGGAGCTTGGTTGGGGCACCTGTTAGAACCTTTAGGTTATGAAGTAGATGTTCGTCCCCAAAAGGGGCAACTCCGAGATTATCAACTTGCCCAAGACATGGAAGCTTACCCTGTTGTTATGCCAGAAGGGGAGTGGGATTTGATTCCTTTTGCAGGTGGGAAATTATCCCTAGGCGCTACTCATGAAAATGACATGGGATTTGATTTGACGGTAGATGAAACCTTGCTCAAACAAATGGAGGAGGCAGCCTTGCCTCACTATCCTGTTTTATCGGAAGCGACTTCCAGAAGTGAACGAGTGGGAATCCGTGCCTATACCAGCGATTTCTCTCCTTTCTTTGGGCAGGTTCCAGAATTGTCAGGTGTCTATGCTGCTAGTGGACTAGGTTCATCAGGCCTCACAACTGGTCCTATCATTGGTTACCATCTGGCTCAACTGGTCCAAGGCAAGGAGATGACTTTGGATCCTCTAAACTATCCAATTGAAAACTATGTCAAACGAGTAAAAAGCGAATAAGAATTTTACTGAAATTTTAGCCTCCCCTCTAGGATGGCAAATGACATTCCCTATCAAAAATGGTAAAATAAGAAAAAATAATCCGAGAATCGAGGAAAAAAGATGCAAGAAAAGATTTTGGTAACGGGTGGAGCAGGTTTTATCGGAACCCACACTGTTATTGAGTTAATCCAAGCAGGTCATCAGGTTGTTGTGGTGGATAACCTTGTTAATAGTAACAGAAAAAGTTTAGAAGTTGTTGAAAGAATCACAGGAGTTGAAGTGCCTTTCTATGAGGCAGATATCCGTGATACCGATACCCTCAGAGATATTTTCAAGAAAGAAGAACCAACAGGGGTCATTCACTTTGCTGGCTTGAAGGCTGTCGGTGAATCTACCCGTATTCCTCTTGCCTACTATGACAACAATATCGCTGGAACTGTTAGTCTTTTGAAGGTCATGGAAGAAAACAACTGTAAAAACATTATTTTCAGTTCTTCTGCGACAGTTTACGGGGATCCGCACACCGTGCCAATCTTGGAAGATTTCCCACTTTCAGTGACCAATCCATACGGTCGTACCAAACTTATGCTAGAGGAAATTTTGACCGATATCTACAAGGCAGACTCAGAATGGAATGTGGTCTTGCTTCGTTATTTCAACCCAATCGGAGCTCATGAAAGTGGAGACCTAGGAGAAAATCCAAACGGTATTCCAAACAACCTCTTGCCATATGTGACTCAAGTAGCAGTTGGGAAATTAGAGCAAGTGCAAGTGTTTGGAGACGACTACGATACGGAAGATGGAACTGGTGTTCGTGATTATATCCACGTTGTCGATTTGGCTAAAGGTCACGTTGCAGCTCTACAAAAAATCCAAAAAGGTTCAGGTCTAAACGTTTATAACCTTGGAACAGGTAAAGGTTATTCTGTTCTTGAAATTATTCAAAACATGGAAAAAGCAGTGGGACGTCCAATTCCTTACCGCATTGTAGACCGTCGCCCAGGTGATATCGCAGCCTGCTATTCAGATCCTGCAAAAGCCAAAGCAGAACTCGGTTGGGAAGCAGAACTCGACATCACCCAAATGTGTGAAGACGCATGGCGTTGGCAAAGCAAGCATCCAAATGGATTCGAAGACTAAGATGGTGATATCAATCATTGTCCCCTGTTTAAACGAAGAGGAAGTACTTCCTCTTTTTTATCAGGCTTTGGAAGCTTTACTTCCAGATTTGGAAACAGAAATCGAGTATGTCTTTGTCGATGATGGATCGAGTGATGGGACCTTAGAACTCTTAAAGACCTATCGGGAGCAAAATCCAGCAGTGCATTATATTTCTTTCTCACGAAATTTTGGCAAAGAAGCAGCTCTGTATGCAGGCTTGCAATATGCGACAGGAGATCTAGTGGTGGTGATGGATGCAGACCTCCAAGATCCTCCTAGTATGTTGCTTGAGATGAAAGCCTTACTAGACCAAAATGCAGATTTAGACTGTGTGGGAACACGGAGAACTAGTCGGGAGGGAGAACCCTTCTTTCGCAGTTTTTGTGCTAATCTCTTTTATCGCCTTATGCAAAAAATTAGTCCAGTAGCCTTGCCGTCAGGTGTCCGTGATTTTCGCATGATGAGAAGATCTGTAGTCGATGCTATTTTAGCTTTGACCGAGTCCAATCGTTTTTCAAAGGGGCTCTTTGCCTGGGTGGGTTTTAAAACCCACTATCTGGACTATCCAAATGTCGAAAGGCAGGCTGGCAAGACCAGTTGGAGTTTTAGGCAACTCTTTTTCTACTCCATTGAAGGGATTGTTAATTTTTCAGATTTTCCCTTGATTATCGCCTTTGTGGCAGGTCTCCTATCTTGTTTTATTTCTCTACTTATGACCTTTTTTGTTGTGGTTCGGACCCTCATTTTGGGCAATCCGACATCAGGTTGGACCTCTCTGATGGCTGTTATTCTCTTTCTCGGAGGGATTCAACTCTTGACCATTGGGATTCTCGGCAAGTATATCAGTAAGATTTATCTAGAGACTAAAAAAAGACCACTTTATCTCGTCAAAGAAAAAAGTGACCTTCCTGATCTTACAGAAAAAAATAAAGAGAAAAGACTATAATTTTGCATGGAAATATGCTAAACTAGAAGGAGTGGAACGTTCTTATCGATGTTAGAGTTAATCTTTAATCAAGGCACGTGTCGGACAGTTTCTAACAGCTTCTACGACGTCCTGACTAGGAGAGATTTCTTTTTCTAGTTGGTCAGGGTCATCGTAAAAACGCACGATTCCATTATCGTGGTAATCAAATAATTCAGAATAAGTTTGGCAAAGCCCACAGGCAATGCAACGTTCAGGTATAAGTGTGATTTTCATATTTATATTGTAATAAGAAAAGTAAAAAAAAACAAGGAGTAAGGTATGGCAAAAGAACCGTGGCAAGAAGATATTTATGAGAATCAAGAAGAAACAAGATCAGAACGTCGTAAGAGAGAACAAGGTGGAGGAGTGCTGGCTAATCGTATCTTGACTATTTTAGCAAGTATTTTCTTTGTGATTGTAGTTGTGATGATTATTGTTCTTATCTATCTTTCATCGGGTGGGAGTAATCGCACAGCAGCCTTGAAAGATTTTCACGATTCAGATACAAAAGTAGAGCAAGTTTCTTCTACTTCTAGTAGTAGTTCAGAGCAGGCATCTTCTAGTTCAGAGGAGAAGGTAGAAGAGTCATCTAGTAGCTCAGAACATCCAAATGATCCAGAAGGAACTACAAAAGTTATGGCTGGAGAAGGAGAAGCCGCCATTGCCGCTCGTGCAGGAATCTCGATTGCTCAGTTAGAGGCTTTGAATCCTGGCCATATGGCTACAGGATCTTGGTTTGCTAATCCTGGAGATGTGATTAAGACTAGATAGGAGTCATAAATGAAGACGATTCAAATTGCTATCGATGGTCCAGCTTCCAGTGGTAAGAGTACGGTCGCAAAGATTATTGCCAAGGATTTTGGATTCACCTACCTAGATACAGGTGCTATGTATCGTGCAGCGACCTACATGGCTCTCAAGAACCAATTAGAAGTTGAACAAGTTGAAGAACTCTTAGACTTATTGGACCAGCATCCAATCAGTTTCGGGCGCTCAGAAACTGGAGAACAGCTTGTCTTTGTAGGAGATGTGGATATTACCCATCCTATCCGTGAAAATGAAGTGACCAATCATGTTTCTGCCATCGCAGCAATTCCTGAAGTGCGTGAGAAACTAGTTTCTCTCCAACAAGAGATTGCCCAGCAAGGCGGTATTGTCATGGATGGTCGCGATATTGGGACTGTTGTATTGCCACAAGCAGAATTAAAAATTTTCCTAGTAGCTTCAGTCGATGAGAGAGCAGAGCGCCGTTACAAGGAAAATATTGCCAAGGGAATTGAAACAGACCTTGAAACCCTAAAAGAGGAAATTGCTGCGCGTGACTACAAGGATAGTCATCGTGAGACTTCGCCTCTCAAACAAGCAGAGGACGCTGTCTACCTTGATACAACTGGCTTGAACATTCAAGAAGTAGTCAAAAAAATTGAATTAGAAGCAAAGAAACGTATGTCCTAGGGACAGGAGAAGCAGGCTAAAGCTAGCCTGCTTCTTTTCTATCAAACTGAACGCATTCCAAACCAGTCTTTTTTTGAGTTTTTTGATAAAATAGTACTATCAGTAAAAAGGATGGAAGCATGACTAAGAAAATCGTAGCTATTTGGGCCCAGGATGAAGATGGTGTAATTGGGAAGGACAATCGTCTGCCTTGGCATTTACCAGCAGAACTGCAACACTTCAAAGAAACAACTCTGAATCATGCTATCTTGATGGGGCGTGTGACCTTTGATGGAATGGGACGTCGTCTGCTTCCAAAACGGGAGACCTTGATTTTGACACGTAATTTGGAAGAAAAGATAGATGGGGTTACTACTTTTCAGGACATCAAGTCTGTTCTAGACTGGTATCAGGGTCAAGACAAGAATCTCTATATTATCGGTGGAAAGCAAATTTTTCAGGCTTTTGAACCCTATTTGGATGAAGTAATTGTCACTCAAATCCATGCTCGGGTGGAGGGAGATACCTATTTCCCTGAGGAGTTTGACTTATCTCTTTTTGAGACAGTTTCAAGCAAATCCTTTACCAAAGATGAGAAAAATACTTATGATTTTACCATCCAATACCGCAAGAGAAAGGAAGTCTAATGGAACGTAGTATATTTGGTTTTTTCACAGCCATGCTGTGTTTGGTCTGCTTGCTTGCAGGAGCACAGGCTTTTCGTAAAAAGCGCTATGGACTTTCTGTCCTGCTCTGGTTAAATGCCTTTACCAATTTGGTCAATAGTATCCATGCTTTTTACATGACCTTATTTTAGATAGAATGACAGTATAGAATAGAACGGAAGGAAATCATGCCTACAAATAGGAATAATGATATGATGGTTTATTGCTCATTTTGTGGCAAAAGCCAAGAAGAAGTACAAAAAATAATCGCTGGCAACAACGCCTTTATCTGTAATGAATGTGTGGAGTTGGCTCAAGAAATCATTCGTGAGGAGTTGGCGGAAGAAGTCTTGGCAGACTTGTCTGAAGTTCCAAAACCAATCGAACTCCTCCATATCTTGAACCACTATGTAATCGGTCAAGATCGTGCCAAACGTGCTTTAGCAGTAGCAGTATACAACCACTACAAACGCATCAATTTCCACGATACGCGTGAAGAGTCAGAAGATGTGGATTTGCAGAAATCAAATATCTTGATGATTGGCCCAACTGGTTCAGGGAAAACTTTCCTTGCTCAGACCTTGGCTAAGAGCTTGAATGTACCTTTTGCGATCGCAGATGCGACAGCTCTTACTGAGGCTGGTTATGTGGGTGAGGATGTGGAAAATATCCTCCTCAAACTCCTACAGGCTGCTGACTTTAACATTGAGCGTGCAGAACGTGGGATTATCTACGTGGATGAAATTGACAAGATTGCCAAGAAGAGCGAGAATGTATCGATCACACGTGATGTTTCTGGTGAAGGCGTGCAACAAGCCCTTCTCAAGATTATCGAGGGAACCGTTGCTAGCGTGCCGCCTCAAGGTGGACGTAAACATCCACAACAAGAGATGATTCAAGTAGATACCAAGAATATCCTCTTCATCGTGGGTGGTGCCTTTGATGGTATTGAAGAAATTGTTAAACAACGTCTGGGAGAAAAAGTCATCGGATTTGGTCAAAACAATAAAGCGATTGATGAAAACAGCTCATACATGCAAGAAATCATCGCAGAAGATATTCAAAAATTTGGTATTATCCCTGAGTTGATTGGACGCTTGCCTGTTTTTGCTGCTCTTGAGCAATTGACAGTGGATGACTTGGTTCGTATCTTGAAAGAGCCAAGAAATGCCTTGGTCAAACAATATCAAACCTTGCTTTCTTATGATGATGTTGAGTTGGAATTTGACGATGAAGCCCTTCAAGAAATTGCTAATAAGGCCATTGAACGGAAGACAGGGGCGCGTGGACTTCGCTCCATCATCGAAGAAACCATGCTGGATGTCATGTTTGAAGTACCGAGTCAGGAAAATGTGAAATTGGTTCGCATCACAAAAGAAGCTGTCGATGGAACGGATAAACCAATCCTAGAAACAGCCTAGAGGTGACTATGGAACTTAATACACACAATGCTGAAATCTTACTCAGTGCGGCTAATAAGTCCCATTATCCGCAGGATGAACTGCCAGAGATTGCCCTAGCAGGGCGTTCAAATGTTGGCAAATCCAGCTTTATCAACACTATGTTGAATCGTAAGAATCTAGCCCGAACATCAGGTAAACCTGGTAAAACTCAGCTGCTCAACTTCTTTAATATCGACGACAAGATGCGCTTTGTAGATGTGCCTGGTTATGGCTATGCCCGTGTTTCTAAAAAGGAACGTGAAAAGTGGGGGCGCATGATTGAGGAGTACCTAACGACTCGGGAAAATCTCCGTGCAGTGGTCAGTCTGGTGGATCTCCGTCATGACCCGTCAGCAGATGATGTGCAGATGTACGAATTTCTCAAGTATTATGAGATTCCAGTCATTATTGTGGCGACCAAGGCGGACAAGATTCCTCGTGGTAAATGGAATAAGCATGAATCAGCAATCAAAAAGAAATTAAACTTTGACCCAAGTGACGACTTCATCCTCTTTTCATCTGTCAGTAAGGCAGGGATGGATGAGGCTTGGGATGCAATCTTAGAAAAATTGTGAGGAAAAGAAAATGGCAAAAACAATTCATACAGACAAAGCTCCAAAGGCTATCGGACCCTATGTTCAAGGAAAAATCGTTGGCAACCTTTTGTTTGCTAGTGGTCAAGTTCCTCTCTCTCCTGAAACTGGGGAAATCGTTGGAGAAACAATCCAAGAGCAAACAGAACAAGTCTTGAAAAACATCGGTGCTATTTTGGCAGAGGCAGGAACAGACTTTGACCATGTTGTCAAAACAACTTGTTTCTTGAGCGATATGAACGACTTTGTTCCTTTTAACGAGGTTTACCAAACGGCCTTTAAAGAGGAATTTCCAGCTCGTTCAGCAGTAGAGGTAGCTCGTCTTCCTCGTGATGTAAAAGTCGAAATCGAAGTCATCGCAGAGATTGGATAAGCTAGTTGAAGTTTGGTGTTGCCAAACTTCTTTTGATATAAGGAGAAAAAGATGACAAAGAAACAACTTCACTTGGTGATTGTAACAGGAATGAGTGGGGCAGGGAAAACAGTTGCCATTCAGTCCTTCGAAGATTTGGGTTATTTTACTATTGATAATATGCCGCCAGCTCTCTTGCCTAAGTTTTTGCAGTTGGTGGAAACAAAGGAAGACGACCATAAGTTGGCCTTGGTAGTGGATATGCGTAGCCGTTCTTTCTTCTCAGAGATTTCAGCTGTTTTGGATGAGCTGGAAAATAAGGAAGAACTGGACTTTAAAATTCTCTTTTTGGATGCAGCTGATAAGGAATTGGTCGCTCGTTACAAGGAAACTAGACGAAGTCACCCTCTAGCTGCAGATGGACGGATTTTGGATGGAATCAAGCTGGAACGTGAACTCTTGGCGCCTTTGAAAAATATGAGCCAAAATGTTGTGGATACGACTGAACTTACTCCACGTGAGTTACGTAAAACCATTGCAGAGCAGTTTTCAGATCAAGAACAAGCCCAGTCTTTCCGTATCGAGGTCATGTCTTTTGGTTTTAAATATGGAATCCCGATTGATGCAGATTTAGTCTTCGATGTGCGCTTTTTGCCAAATCCCTATTACCTTCCAGAACTGAGAAACCAAACGGGTGTGGATGAACCTGTTTATGATTATGTCATGAACCATCCTGAGTCAGAAGAATTTTATCAACATTTGTTGGCCTTGATTGAGCCGATTTTGCCAAGTTACCAAAAGGAAGGGAAGTCTGTTTTGACCATTGCCATGGGTTGTACGGGTGGACAACACCGTAGTGTGGCCTTTGCTAAACGCTTGGCGCAGGACTTATCCAAGAATTGGCCTGTCAATGAAGGGCATCGCGATAAAGACCGAAGAAAGGAAACGGTAAACCGTTCATGAGAAAACCAAAGATAACGGTGATTGGTGGAGGAACTGGGATCCCCGTCATTCTTAAAAGTCTGCGGGAAAAAGATGTGGAAATCGCTGCTATCGTAACGGTGGCAGATGATGGTGGTTCATCAGGTGAACTCCGAAAAAATATGCAACAATTGACGCCACCAGGTGATCTTCGTAATGTCCTTGTGGCTATGTCGGATATGCCTAAGTTTTATGAGAAGGTATTTCAGTATCGCTTTTCTGAGGATGCCGGAGCCTTTGCTGGTCATCCGCTGGGAAATCTCATTATTGCTGGCTTGTCAGAAATGCAGGGTTCGACCTATAATGCCATGCAGTTGCTGAGCAAGTTTTTCCACACAACTGGGAAGATTTATCCTTCCAGTGACCATCCTTTGACCCTGCATGCAGTCTTTCAGGATGGTACGGAAGTGGCTGGAGAGAGTCATATTGCAGACCATCCAGGTATGATTGACTATGTCTATGTGACCAATACCCTCAACGATGATACACCTCTGGCTAGCCGTCGAGTAGTGCAGACCATTCTTGAAAGCGACATGATTGTCCTCGGGCCAGGTTCCCTCTTTACCTCGATTTTGCCCAATATCGTGATTAAAGAAATTGGGCAGGCGCTTTTGGAAACCAAGGCAGAAATCGCCTATGTCTGCAATATCATGACCCAACGTGGGGAGACGGAACACTTTACAGATAGTGACCACGTGGAAGTCTTGCATCGTCACCTTGGCCGACCTTTTATCGACACTGTCTTGGTGAATATTGAAAAAGTGCCTCAGGAATACATGAATTCCAACCGTTTTGATGAATATTTGGTGCAGGTGGAACATGATTTTGCTGGTCTTTGTAAGCAAGTTCCGCGTGTGATTTCATCCAACTTCCTTCGTCTGGAAAATGGGGGTGCCTTCCACGATGGGGATTTGATAGTGGACGAATTGATGCGCATTATACAGGTGAGAAAATGAGTTTCACAGTAGCAGTAAAAGAAGAAATCCTAGGTCAGCACCATCTAAGCCGACATGAATTGTCTGCCATTATCAAGATGTCTGGTAGCATCGGTCTCTCGACTTCGGGTTTGACCTTGTCTGTCGTGACAGAAAATGCCAAACTGGCTCGTCACCTCTATGAGTCCTTCCTCCATTTTTATGAAATCAAATCAGAAATTCGCCACCACCAACGGAGCAATCTCCGCAAGAATCGAGTCTATACCGTTTTTACAGATGAAAAGGTGCAGGATTTATTGAGTGACTTACACTTGGCCGACTCCTTCTTTGGCCTAGAAACAGGTATTGATGAGGCAATTTTATCAGACGAGGAAGCAGGCCGTGCCTATCTCTGTGGCGCTTTCTTGGCAAATGGAAGCATTCGTGATCCTGAATCAGGTAAGTACCAGTTGGAAATCAGTTCTGTTTACCTGGACCACGCGCAAGGGATTGCCTCCCTTCTCCAGCAATTTTTACTGGATGCCAAGGTTCTTGAGCGCAAGAAGGGGGCAGTGACCTACCTTCAGCGAGCTGAAGACATTATGGACTTCTTGATTGTCATCGGAGCCATGCAGGCGCGTGATGATTTTGAGCGGGTTAAGATTTTGCGAGAAACCCGTAATGACCTCAATCGGGCCAATAATGCCGAGACAGCTAATATCGCTCGGACAGTCTCTGCCAGCATGAAGACTATCAACAATATCAGCAAAATCAAAGATATCATGGGCTTAGAAAATCTGCCAGTGGATTTGCAGGAAGTAGCGCAGTTGCGGATTCAGCACCCAGACTACTCTATCCAGCAGTTAGCAGATAGTCTCAGCACTTCCCTTACAAAAAGTGGTGTCAACCACAGACTCAGAAAAATCAACAAGATAGCCGATGAACTATAAAACCACGAATCCTATGTGACTCGTGGTTCTTTTCTTGAAGTTATAAAATAAATATGTGAGAAATATTTTAATGAAAGTCCACTTTATAATCTATGGTATACTATAGATGAGTTACACGGTCAGGTTAAAGGAGGCACCATGAAAAAACCTAAAAAAAGCATGATTATTTTATTTAGTATTTTAGCAGTAATTGGAATCACAATAGGAGGTTGTAGCATGCACCAATACCAAAAGAAACAAGAAATGATTTCCATCGCGACAAGTGATGAGGCGAAAAAGGTTTATGAAGAATATTTAAAGAAAGAAGATCCCAAAGCACTGACCGAAGAGGGGATCATTAAGAGTTATGAAATTGATAAAGAAAAACTTTCCTATAATCCAATAGGAGGTTTAATGGTACGTTTATTTTTGAACGGGAAAAAAGATCTTAGGATGAATTTTAACTTAATAGATAATGGAGATGGTACCTATAGTACTGCATACTATGGATATACTGGTGACCTAAACAGGATTTTGGAAGAAGGAAAAAATGATTAAGGACTATGTAAACGATAAAAATCTTCAAATAGCAATGACAGAGTATCAGGATAATATGGGTGAGGGAAGAACTTTATATGACCAATATGAAAGCGAACTTGGGACTGTCACCCAAGTCTACAACAATACTACAGGAGCG
>NZ_KV794205.1:57184-80243 GCF_001808665.1 Streptococcus sp. HMSC070B10
ACAATACTACAGGAGCGGGCGAGCAGGTTTATGCCGTTGTAAAGAATCCTTATGATAATGCTGAGGATGTAGAGGAAAATTATGCTATACTATGAGTAAGTTAGTCCCTAATTCATTGATAGGATAGCATAAAGGAGGCACCATGAAAACATCTAAAAAAAGCATGATTATTTTATTTAGTATTTTAGCAGTAATTGGAATCACAATAGGAGGTTGTAGCATGCACCAATACCAAAAGAAACAAGAAATGATTGCCATCGCGACAAGTGATGAGGCGAAGAAGGTTTATGAAGAATATTTAAATAAAGAAGACCCTTATGCTTTTACTGAGAAAGGATTCGTACATTCCTATCAAGTGAAACAAGATTCATTAAGTTATAATCCAATGGGTGGCCTGATGGTTTCTTTAATAATCAATGATGATGAAGAAATGCTTGTGGATTATAATTTAATTGAAGGATCTGATGGAGATTATACTTCAGCATTTTATGGAAGTACGCCTAAATTTTGGCAGACTCGTGATAAATATTATAAAAAAGAGGAAAAATAGTAATGGTTGAAAAATATATTAATGATCCTCATCTCCAGATAGCTATGACAGAGTACCAACCTAACATGAAAAAAGATAAATATGAGGTCAATACTCAGTACAATCATAATGTAGGGTATGTCACCCAAGTCTACAACAATACTACAGGAGCGGGCGAGCAGGTTTATGCAGTTGTAAAAAATCCCAAAGAAAATGCTGAGGATGTACAGGAAGTAACGGTCCTCTTTCGTGGTTCTACGGGCCCAGATCATATTTTTAAAGAAACAGCAGATGTCTGGAATGACTGGGCAGAAAATGATTTCGTGATTGGAACGCATATCCTGAAACAAAATGTTCCCAGCGATCAAGATCAATCTACTGAGCAATTAAAGGCTTCTGCTAGAGCTTTAAAAGACATCATGGAAAAATATCCCAATGCCAAGATTAATATCTATGGGCATTCGCTTGGATCTATGGATGCTCAGTATGCCATGGCTGCCCTTGAAGCGGCCCAAATAGAACGAATCCAACAGGCTTATATCTTTAACGGGCCTGATATCTATCGAATCCTTAGCCCCGAACAGAGAAAAATTGTTGATCAGATTAAAGGGCGTATCTATAACTATGCTGACGCTAAAGATAATATTAGCATGGTTGGTAGAGATATTGCGAAGGGCAGTATCGGGTCTGTAGGTATGGTTTATTATGTAGATAGTGAATCAGAAGACCCTATCAATCAACATATGACCTATGGTTATCGCTTGGATAAGGATGGGAAAATAAAAATTTTCTCCAACACCAGTACAGTCGCATATAACGACTTTCTGATTAAAATGGAAGGGTATAAAACACTTAAAAATATATTGGCTTCCGATGGATATACAGCAGGGGAACAACTCTTTCTGGACTCTGAGCAAGCTAAGATTGCAGCTTCGGGTATTTGCCGTATCGTCACAGAGGAGATGGATATTATAAAAAATATCTATAATAGAGGAATTCAAGACGCAAGTGAAGTATTTGCATCTTGCAGTAATGTCCCTTGGGGCTTTATCCTTAGTTCATATGAAACAGAGGTCGCCTATTCCGAAGGAGGCTTGAACTATGAAACAACTATTGGTGTCATTCAGAATCGGTTTCATCCTGTTGTAGATAAGGCAAAACAGTTAGAAAAAGATTTTACAGACTTGGAAAAGCAAATCCAAAACGGAATTCAGAAGAAATTAGATGAAGATAGGGAATTAGCTAGTAAATTTAGCCAGTGGGAGAGTTTGTTATGATTCAGGATGACATCTGGAAAAAGCGCCAGCGTTTAGAAGAATGTGAGGATAACTATCGACGTTCTTGTAAAAAAATCGAAAATCAGTATGAGGAAGCCAACTATAAATTTCAACAATTGCGGCATATGATTGATGAGAAGCATCGAATCATTTCCCATTCCTTAGACCAGTTAGGTGGAGATACAACCGAATGGCGTTATCAGTCCAATCAACTCGCATCCAACTTTAGTCAGCAAATCGAGATGGCATATCGAAATAGACAAGGGCAACTCAAACAAGAAGAGATGAAGCTAGAGCAAGAATACAAACGACAATACTGTCTTTTAGAAGATGGGCTTGCCAGAGCCCAGGAACAGCAACGGCGCTTAGAAGAACGAGGTAAAAAGTAATGGCGAATGTATTTGATTATATTAATGATTTTTTCGCGGGAGGAGAGGAGGCACTAAGAAATATTGAAAAAGAGTTGGAACGATCATTTATAAAAAACATCTTAGTTCCAGCAAAAAAAGCTCGTATTTCCACTATAGAAAAAGATACAGAAAAATATATGAAAATTTCTCTATTAAGTGCTCAAGAAAGTTTGAAAGAAGTTTCGAAAAATATTGATAGTTCGATGAAGGGAGAATTTTCTACAAAAATAGTTGAAACTATAGAAACGAAAAGTAAAGAATATCCAAATGCTTTAAATGGTACAAAGTAAAACTCCAGTTATAGCCGATGAACTATAAAACCACGAATCGTAGGACTCGTGGTTCTTTTCTTATAAACTTGTTGAGTGTTTGGGTTGTACTTTTTGCTCAGGGTCGATGTAGTTGATGGCGTTGTTGACGGCGGTTGGTGCTTCTCCGAGGCCTGTCGCAATCAGATCAATTTTTCCGTCATAGTAGCAGCAGTCACCGATAGCATAGATACCTGCTTGGCTGGATTCCTGTTTGCTGTTGACGATAATCTTGTGGCGGTTGAGGTCCAGACCCCAGTTTTTAAGGTTACCAACAGAAGATTTGAAACCATAGTTGACAAAGAGGTGGTCTATGTCAATAGTTTCTGTTTCATCAGATTTAACTTTTGTGATTTCCAACTTGTCAAGCGTTTTTCCATCTCCAAGGAGTTGGCTAGGGATGAATGGTGTCTTGATGGTCACAGATGATTCTTGCAAGGCTTGGACACTGTGTTCCAAGGCGCGGAAATTATCTCTGCGGTGGACAAGGGTAGTTGGCGCAATTTTTTCAAAAGCCAAAGCCCAATCCACAGCCGAGTCTCCTCCACCAAGAATCGTCACTTTCTTACCAGCATATTGCTGGATGTTGGAAACATGGTAGTGGATATTTTCATAGCCCTCAACGCCTTCTAGTTCTAGAGGACGTGGTTTGAAGGCACCGCCACCCATAGCGATGATAACTGTTTTAGACAGGTGACTTTCTTTAGAAGTTGTAATTACAAAGCCTTCTTCTTGTTTTTCAATCTCAAGAACCGTTTCGTTGAGATGAATAGGGGTATCAAAGCCATTTAATTGCTCGATTAGACGGTTAGTCAACTCTTCTCCAGTCAGGCTTGGGAATCCCGGTACGTCTAAAATTTCCTTTTCAGGATAGAGAATGGCAGGTTGTCCACCGAGTTGGGGAAGAGAGTCGATGATTTGGACCTTGGCTTGGCGTAGATGAGCATAGAAGGCTGCAAAAAGCCCGACAGGACCACCACCTACAATGGTAATATCATAGAGTTGAGACATGGTTTCTCCTTTGTTTTTTCTAGTCAGTTTATTTTATCATATTTTTCCTTAATTTAAAATGAAGTAGGATAGGGAAAAAAATGCCAGAAAAATGGTATAATAGAAAGGAACGTGTTTGGACAGAGAGGAGACAGCAGATGAACTTTCAACAATTATCCAACCTGCAATATTGGACTAGCTTGTTTTCTAGTCCTTGGAGTATTGCCATCAATCTGTTTGATATTTTGATTGTGGCCTATATTTTATATCGTTTTACAAAAGCGATAGCTGGCACCAAGATTATGATTTTGGTGCGTGGGGTCGTGTTCTTTGTATTAGCCCAGATTGTGGCCAACATCCTTGGTTTAACAACGATTTCTTGGTTGATTAATCAAATTATCACCTATGGGGTTATTGCTGCGGTTGTTATCTTCTCTCCAGAGATTCGGACTGGTTTGGAACGCTTGGGAAGGGCGACAGATTTCTTTTCTACTGCTCAAATTAGTGCAGAAGAGCAAATGATTCGTGCCTTTGTCAAGTCGGTTGAATATATGAGTCCTCGTAAGATTGGTGCTCTGGTTGCCATCCAACGAGTTCGGACCTTGCAAGAATACATTGCGACAGGGATTCCTTTGGATGCCAATATTTCAGCTGAACTCCTTATTAATATCTTTATCCCCAACACTCCCCTACACGATGGTGCTGTGATTATCAGAGAAAATCGGATTGCAGTCACCTCTGCCTATCTGCCCTTGACAGAAAGCACAGGGATTTCCAAGGAATTTGGGACCAGACACCGGGCGGCTATCGGTTTGTCAGAAGTATCCGATGCCTTGACCTTCATCGTCTCAGAGGAAACAGGTGGCATTTCTATTACCTATAACGGTGTTTTCAAGCACGACTTGACGATTGAAGAATTTGAAGCAGAGCTACGAGCAATTCTTTTGCCAGCTGTTGAGGAAAAAGTCAGTTTCAAGGACCGTTTGTTAGGAGGTTGGAAATATGAGAAAAAATAGTCTATATATCATTTCATCTCTCTTTTTTGCTTGTGTCTTATTTATCTATGCAACGTCAACCAACTTTCAAAATAGCAATACCGCAAGGCAGGTTAAATCAGAAACTTACACCAATACGATAACGAACGTTCCTATCGTTATTCACTATGATGATGACCAGTATTTCATTAGCGGATTTGCATCAGAAGTTTCAGTGGTATTAACCGGAGCCAATCGTGTGACCTTGGCCAGCGAAATGCAGGAGAGCACTCGTAAGTTTAAGGTAACTGCTGATTTGACGGATGCCAGTGTTGGAACGATTGAAGTTCCCTTGAATATTGAAAATCTTCCAAGTGGATTGACCGCTGTGGCAACGCCTCAAAAGATTACAGTGAAAGTTGGGAAGAAGGTTAAGCGAGATGGGATGATTGTTGTGCCACAAGTTGACCAAAGCCAGATTGATCCCAAGCTACAAATTGATAGTATAACCGTGTCAAACGAACGAGTTTCGGTCACAACTGACCAGGAAACATTAGCTAAGATTGACAAAGTTATTGCGCTTTTACCAACCAGCGAACGCATAACAGGTAATTACAGTGGTTCAGTACCTTTGCAGGCAATCGATCGCAATGGTGTTGTCTTACCGGCAGTTATTACTCCGTTCGACACAACAATGAAGGTGACTACAAAACCAGTAGCACCAAGTTCAAGCACATCAAATTCAACAACAAGCAGTTCGTCGGAGACATCTTCGTCAACGAAAGCCACTAGTTCAAAAACGAATTAAAAATAGGAAAAGGATTTTATAAAAATGGGTAAATATTTTGGGACTGATGGAGTCCGTGGAGAAGCTAACGTAGAATTAACGCCAGAATTGGCCTTTAAACTAGGACGTTTTGGAGGCTATGTTCTTAGCCAACATGAAACGGAAGCACCGAAAGTTTTTGTAGGACGTGATACACGTATTTCTGGGGAAATGCTAGAATCTGCCTTGGTAGCTGGTCTTCTTTCAGTTGGTATTCACGTATACAAACTAGGTGTTTTGGCAACACCAGCAGTAGCTTACTTGGTAAAAACTGAAGGAGCAAGTGCTGGTGTCATGATTTCTGCTAGCCACAATCCAGCCCTTGATAACGGAATTAAGTTCTTTGGCGGTGATGGCTTCAAACTGGACGATGAAAAAGAAGCAGAAATTGAAGCCTTGCTAGACGCTGCGGAAGATACTCTTCCTCGTCCAAGTGCAGAAGGCTTGGGAACCTTGGTAGATTATCCAGAAGGCTTGCGTAAGTATGAAGGCTACCTTGTTTCAACTGGAACTCCTCTTGATGGAATGAAGGTTGCCTTGGACACAGCAAACGGTGCGGCGTCTACAAGTGCCCGTCAAATCTTTGCAGACCTTGGCGCTCAATTAACTGTTATCGGGGAAACACCAGATGGTCTTAACATCAACCTTAATGTTGGTTCAACTCACCCAGAAGCTCTTCAAGATGTGGTCAAAGAAAGCGGCTCAGCTATTGGTTTGGCCTTTGACGGAGATAGTGACCGTTTGATTGCTGTTGATGAAAATGGCGACATCGTTGATGGTGACAAGATTATGTACATCATCGGGAAATACCTTTCTGAAAAAGGACAATTGGCCCAAAATACAATCGTGACAACTGTTATGTCCAACCTTGGTTTCCACAAGGCCTTGGACCGTGAAGGCATTAACAAGGCAGTCACTGCAGTTGGCGACCGCTATGTTGTGGAAGAAATGAGAAAATCAGGCTACAACCTCGGTGGTGAACAGTCTGGTCACGTCATCTTGATGGACTACAATACAACGGGTGATGGTCAATTATCAGCTGTCCAATTGACAAAAATCATGAAGGAAACTGGTAAGAGCTTGTCAGAGTTGGCTGCAGAAGTAACTATCTATCCACAAAAATTAGTCAATATCCGAGTGGAAAATGCCATGAAGGAAAAGGCTATGGAAGTTCCAGCTATCAAGACTATCATCGAGAAGATGGAAGAAGAAATGGCAGGGAATGGGCGTATTCTTGTTCGCCCAAGTGGAACAGAGCCCCTTTTGCGTGTCATGGCAGAAGCGCCTACAACAGAAGAAGTGGACTACTATGTTGATACCATCGCAGACGTAGTTCGAGCTGAAATCGGGATTGACTAAATCCTAGAAAACTAGATGAAAATAAAAAATTATGGTACAATAGCTTATAATATTGTAGCCGAGGGAGAAAGACATGAATCTTAAACGTGAACAAGAATTTGTTAGTCAGTATCATTTTGATGCGCGTAATTTTGAATGGGAAAATGAAAATGGAGCTCCTGAAACTAAGGTGGATGTGAACTTCCAATTACTCCAACATGACCAAGAAAATCAAGTGACTTCTTTAGTGGTTGTCTTAAGTTTTATGATTGTCTTTGACAAATTTGTTATCAGTGGAACGATTTCTCAAGTTAACCATGTAGAAGGTCGTATTGTCAATGAACCAAGTGAGTTTAATCAAGAGGAAGTTGAAACTTTGGCTCGTCCATGTTTGAACATGCTCAACCGTTTGACTTACGAAGTAACTGAAATTGCATTAGACTTACCAGGAATCAATTTGGAGTTCTAATATGAAATTAGCTGTTATTACAGATTCTTCTGCCTATCTCAGTGCAAAGACCTTGCAAAGAGAAGATTTGTATGTCTTGGATATTCCTGTCAATATTGATGGTGAGGAGTATGTCGAAGGCATCAATCTGACTGCTGAGGAATTTTACCAAAAAATGGCTCAGGCTTCTGAATTGCCTAAGACCAGTCAACCAAGTATTGCAAAGTTAGATGAGATTCTAACTTCGCTCAAAGAACAAGGCTATACACATGTTTTGGGGCTTTTCCTATCTTCTGGAATTTCAGGTTTTTACCAAAATATCCAGTATATGATAGAAGAATATGAGGGCTTAACCATTGCCTTCCCAGACACTTTGATTACAAGTGCTCCTCTGGGTATCATGGTTGAAAGTGTCTTTAACTGGCGAGACCAGGGCGATGATTTTGCCATCATTCAGGATAAGCTAGCTATTCAGATTAGTCACACATCTGCTTTCATCATGGTGGATGACTTGGACCACTTGGTTAAAGGGGGACGCCTTTCAAATGGAGCTGCGATTTTGGGCAATCTGCTAAGCATTAAGCCGATCCTATATTTCAACGACCAAGGTGTGATTGAAGTATACGAAAAAGTTCGTACTGAAAAGAAAGCAACCAAGCGCTTAATTGAGATTATCAAGGAAGCCACAGCTTCAGGCCAATATCGTATCATTGTCATTCACGGAAATGCCCCTGAAAAGGCTGAGGAATTGCGTCAGCACTTACTTGAATCTGGAGTAGGTATGGATGTTTCACTTGCTACATTTGGTAGTGTCATTGGAACACATCTAGGAGCAGGAAGTATTGCTCTGGGTTATATTCCAGTGATTTAGTTGGGACTTTTAGCTTAGTTAAGAAGTTAACAAATGAACACGCCTGAAACCTTGTGTGAAAAAGATAGTTCTTCCAAGGAGTATCTACTCATTGATCAGACCTCCTATTTTCACTTTGTGTTCTTACAGGCTTTGTATCTTAGAAATTGAACACGGACTACCTGCCTCATGAAAAAAGATGCCTGTCTTGCCTTTCATGGAAAGTCAGCGTTATTCCCTATTTTTCAAGGGCAGCTAACGTCCTTTGTATCTTAGTCAGGAGTAGAGATGAGTATTCGAGTAATTATTGCTGGTTTTAAGGGAAAGATGGGCCAAGCTGCTTGTCAGATGGTCTTGACTGATCCAGACTTGGACTTGGTAGCAGTTTTGGATCCCTTTGAGTCTGAATCAGAATGGCAGGGTATTCCTGTTTTCAAGGATAAGGCTGATTTGATTGGTTTTGAAGCAGATGTCTGGGTAGATTTTACTACTCCAACTGTTGCCTACGAAAATACACGTTTTGCTCTTGAAAATGGTTTTGCTCCAGTGGTTGGAACGACAGGCTTTACTAGTGAAGAAATTGCAGAACTAAAAGCATTTTCTCGTGAACAAAATTTGGGTGGCTTGATCGCTCCTAATTTTGCCTTAGGTGCTGTTTTACTCATGCAATTTGCGACGCAGGCTGCCAAATATTTCCCAAATGTGGAGATTATCGAGCTTCATCATGACAAGAAAAAGGATGCACCGAGTGGAACAGCTATTAAAACAGCTGAGTTAATGGCAGAAGTTCGAGAGTCTATCCAGCAGGGTGCAGCAGATGAGGAAGAATTGATTGCAGGTGCCCGTGGTGCTGACTTTGATGGCATGCGCATCCACTCAGTTCGTTTACCAGGCTTGGTAGCACATCAGGAAGTTATCTTTGGCAATCAAGGAGAAGGATTGACCCTTCGTCATGACTCCTATGATCGCAGCTCCTTCATGACAGGGGTGAATTTGGGAATTAAAGAGGTTGTCAAGCGTCATGAGCTTGTCTATGGATTAGAACACTTATTATGAGATTAACGCAAATGCCTTCTGAATTTCAGAAGGCTTTACCAGTATTAGAAAAAATTAAAGAAGCAGGTTTTGAAGCCTATTTTGTTGGGGGTTCTGTTCGAGATGCCCTTCTCAATCGCCCTATCCATGATGTGGATATTGCGACGTCTTCTTATCCAGAGGAGACCAAGCAGATTTTTCCTCGAACAGCCGATATCGGAATCGAACATGGAACCGTCTTGGTCTTAGATGGGGACGAGGAGTATGAGGTGACTACTTTTCGGACAGAGGATGTCTATGTGGACTATCGTAGACCCAGTGCGGTTTCCTTTGTGCGTTCGCTAGAAGAAGATCTCAAACGCCGTGATTTCACAGTCAATGCCTTTGCCTTGGACGATACAGGGGAAATCATTGACTTGTTCCATGGTTTAGAAGATTTAGAAAATCAAGTTTTGCGGGCGGTTGGAGTGGCAAGTGAGCGTTTCAACGAAGATGCTTTGCGGATTATGCGTGGCTTCCGTTTTCAGGCCAGTCTTGGCTTTGAGCTTGAGTCAGAAACATTTAAAGCTATGAAGACTTTGACGCCACTTTTGGAGAAAATTTCTGTGGAGCGTACCTTCGTTGAGTTTGATAAACTCTTGCTGGCTCCATTTTGGAGAAGGGGCTTGACTTCCATGATTGAGAGTCAAGCTTATGATTATCTCCCTGATATGGCAGCTAGCCAGGACGAGCTTAATAGACTGTTTGATTTGGAGACTGATTTCACCTTTGAATCTTCAGAGCAAGCCTGGGCTGCTCTACTGTGGGCTTTGGATATTGAAAATGCGCAGCCATTTTTGAAGGCTTGGAAGACCTCACGTCAGTTTGCTAAGCAAGTTCAGGATTTACTGACTATTTTGGACTTGCGTGAAAAGGGAGAATTGAGCAAGCGCGATTGTTATCGCTTTGACTTGGATTTGCTTTTACAGGCTGAAAATCTTCGTCAGGCTCAGGGAAAACCAGTCAACCCACAAGTCATCACAGAAACCTACCAGAGTCTGACCATTCATGACAAGAAAGAAATCCAAATCAACGGTGGTATTTTGATCAAGGAATATGGTTATCAGCCGGGCCCAGACTTGGGAGAGATTTTAACAGAGATTGAATATGCCATTGTCGATGGAGAATTGGAAAATAACCGTCAAGCCATCCATGCTTATCTAAGGGAGAAAAAATGAGAGATTTTATCGTTGAAAAACTAAGTAAATCCATTGGTGACAAGACCGTTTTTAAGGATATTTCCTTTATTATCCATGATCTAGATAGAATTGGTCTGATTGGTGTCAATGGAACGGGCAAGACCACCCTTTTGGACGTCCTTTCTGGTGTTTCTGGATTTGATGGGGATGTCAGTCCCTTTTCAGCTAAGAATGATTACCAGATTGGTTACTTGACCCAAGATCCTGATTTTGATGATAGCAAGACGGTCTTGGATACGGTTTTATCTAGCGACCTCAAGGAAATCCAGCTCATTCGTGAGTATGAATTGATCATGCTCAACTATAGTGATGACAAACAGGCGCGTTTGGAACGGGTCATGGCAGAAATGGACTCTCTCCAAGCTTGGGAAATTGAGAGTCAGGTCAAGACGGTTCTTAGCAAGCTGGGGATTCAGGACTTATCTACTCCAGTTGGAGAATTATCAGGTGGTCTAAGAAGACGAGTCCAGTTGGCGCAAGTCTTACTTGGCAATCACGACCTTTTGCTTTTGGATGAGCCAACCAACCATCTGGACATTGCGACTATTGAGTGGCTGACCCTCTTTTTGAAAAATTCTAAGAAGACCGTCCTTTTTATTACCCACGACCGTTATTTCCTAGACGCTTTGTCAACTCGGATTTTCGAATTGGATCGAGCAGGATTGACCGAATACCAAGGAAATTACCAGGACTATGTTCGCCTAAAGGCGGAACAGGATGAGCGCGACGCGGCTCTTCTTCACAAAAAAGAACAACTCTACAAACAAGAATTGGCCTGGATGCGCAGACAACCGCAGGCGCGTGCGACCAAGCAGCAGGCTCGTATCAATCGTTTCCATGACCTGAAGAAAGAAGTTTCAGGTGGTGCTGCTGAGACAGACTTGACCATGAACTTTGAAACCAGTCGTATTGGGAAGAAAGTCATCGAGTTTCAGGATGTTTCCTTTGCCTATGAAAACAAGCCCATTTTGCAAGATTTTAATCTCTTAGTTCAGGCCAAAGACCGTATCGGAATCGTTGGGGACAATGGTGTTGGAAAATCAACCCTGCTCAACCTGATTGCAGGCAGTCTTGAGCCGACAGCAGGACAAGTGGTGATAGGGGAAACTGTTCGCATCGCCTATTTCTCTCAACAAATTGAGGGCTTGGATGAGAGCAAGCGAGTGATCAATTACCTGCAGGAATTGGCAGAAGAGGTCAAGACCAGCGGTGGTTCTACGACTTCAATTGCAGAATTGCTGGAGCAGTTCCTTTTCCCACGTTCGACGCATGGAACCTTGATTGAGAAATTGTCTGGGGGAGAGAAAAAACGTCTTTATCTCCTCAAATTGCTCTTGGAAAAACCAAATGTTCTCCTCTTGGATGAGCCGACCAATGATTTGGACATTGCAACCTTGACAGTTTTGGAGAATTTCTTACAAGGATTTGCTGGTCCAGTTTTGACTGTTAGTCACGACCGCTATTTCTTGGATAAGGTAGCGACCAAGATTCTGGCTTTTGAGGATGGTAAAATTCGTCCTTTCTTTGGTCATTACACCGACTATCTTGATGAAAAAGCCTTTGAAACAGAGATGGCCAATCAAGTGCAAAAGGCCGAAAAGGAGAAAGTGGTCAAGGTCCGTGAAGACAAGAAACGCATGACCTACCAAGAAAAGCAGGAGTGGGCAAGCATTGAAGGCGATATTGAAACCTTGGAAAATCGTATCGCTGCTATTGAAGAGGAAATGCAGGCCAATGGTTCTGACTTTGGCAAACTGGCTACTCTTCAAAAAGAACTAGATGAGAAAAACGAAGCACTCCTTGAAAAATACGAACGCTATGAGTATCTAAGTGAGTTAGCATGACGGAAGAAAAAGTCATTAAACGTAGTCCTAAGAAAATCATTTGGAACGCTTTGTTTGGCTTTTTTTCAGTGCTTTTCTTCTTGTTACCTCTCTATTATCTCCATTCGTATTCGCAAAAGGGGACCAGACTTCATACGATAAGTCTTTTGTTAATGCTGGTTTTACTTACTTATGCTGGAGTAGGAGTTTATCTGACTTACAGACTTTTAAGCTCAGATAAGGAATATTTGAGATTTACTGTTAAGGGATTTTACTACAAACCGAATCCAAAGAAAGCCAGTCATTTCTATGCTTGGGCTGATGTAGAGGAATTTTCTTTCTCTCGGATTCGAGGGAAGTACAGGGATTCTTATCGGATTGAAGTTTATTTTAAAAACAAGGACAATGTGAAATCCCAATCACTTCTAGCCCTACTGAAGAGAAGGTGTTTCACTTTTCATCAGTCAGTAGATTTGATCATCCCTATCTTTCTACTAGATGTAGTTCTTCCTGAAAGGGTCTATGAGGTCATGAAGTACTATGAAAGAGAATGGCGTATTGAACAAAATCGTCAAGCAGGAAAACAGACAAAACAAGCTTCGAAAACCAAATCTTCCGAACGCTTATAAGATAGTTTAGGTTAAAGAAAATCAATCAAAAAAGCCCTATCCACTGGATAGGGTTACTGTTTGTCTTCTTTTTTGGTTTCTTGATGAAAGATATTTTGCCAAGTTTCGTGGCGGCGCCAGATACTGGTATGGACGATACCATCTAATTCATAACAGATGAGTTTGGTCTTCTGACTGATGGAAGTGATTTGAATGTCCTTGATAGCAGAATTCAACTCTTTTTCGGCTTTATAGGCCTCTTTATCCATCTGCTCTCCATCTTGACGAATATAGACAAAATCGTCAGCCAAGAGTTCTTCCAGTTGATTTCCCTGATCAATCAATTGTTCGCGCATCAGCAATTTTTTATAGACATTGTCTAAAATTTCATCCTCAGGGATAGGTGCTGGCTCAATATGGACATCGGTATCAAAGACTCCAAAACGTTCCTCCAGCATAGACTCGACCTGATCCGCAATTTCATGGCTTTCAAAAACAGATAAGTCAGGATTCATTTCTAGCGTAATATCAAGGTAGATATTGCTACCGTAGGTACGACCTCTTTGAGACTTAACCTTGCTGATTTTGGGAATTTCCATGATGGCCTTTTGATAATCCTCAAGCAGACGGTCGTCAAAACCATCTGAAAGACTAAAGGAAGACTCGATAAAGATATCATAGGCAGTTTTCAAGATAAAGAAAGTGATGACGATGGCAACCAGTTTATCCACAATCGGATAATTAAAGCTGCTAGCCAGGATGGCAATGGTAGTACCAAGTGAGGTGACAGCATCAGAAAGATTGTCCTGGGCGGCAGCCTTCAGTGCTTTGGAGTTGGATTTCTTACTGAGGCGAGTGTTATAGAGATAAACCACAAACATAATCGCTGCAGAAATGATTCCTAGAGTGGCACCAAGAGGATCAATGACTGTTTCTTCACGACTGATAATCTTTTGAATGGTATCCCTCAGCACATCAAAGCCAACATAGAACATGATGATAGAAGTGACCAAGCTAGCCAAATCCTCAATCTTCCAGTGACCAAAACGGTGGTCTCGGTCAGCAGGTTGGCGCGCCATTCGAATCCCAATCAAGAGGGCTACATTTCCAATGATGTCGGACACGTTGTTAAAACCATCGGCTACCAAACTGGATGAATGAAGGAGATGTCCAGTAGCCAATTTTGCTGCAGACAAGAGCAGGTAGGTCGAAATACTGATAATGGCACCACGTTCCGCCAACTTGAGATTTGAAATAGATTGCTTCATTCAACTTCCTTTCTAGTCACATAGCATTCTACCATTATACTGGTTTTCAAGGGAAAATTCAAATAAGGCAGTTTTTACTCTTTGAAAACTTTTCAAAATTTGGTATAATAGTACTACTCAAGGGAGTAGCTGGCAGAAACCTGTGATAGTGTCGTCATTCCGAATTTTATACTGAAGAGTATGCTTTCCGGCCCTATCTTAAACAGCGAGACTTGTTATGATTAACAGGTCTCTTTTTGTTTATCGTGAAAAGATACGATGAGAAAAAGAGAGTCTGTTTTGCACACAATGTCAAGGAGGAGACACATGTCAAAAGAACAAAAACGCCAAGCGTTTTACATTCAAAGTCCTGAAGAGGTCTTGAAGGCTGTGGATGCGACCGAGCAAGGTTTGTCATCAAGCGAGGCAGAAAAACGCCTTGCTGAATTCGGCCACAATGAACTCGAAGAAGGAGAGAAACGATCAATCCTGGTCAAATTCATCGAGCAATTTAAGGATTTGATGATTATCATCCTAGTTGCGGCAGCAATCTTGTCAGTCGTGACTTCTGGTGGGGAAGATATCGCAGATGCTATTATCATCCTAGCTGTGGTTATCATCAATGCTGCCTTTGGTGTTTACCAAGAAGGAAAAGCAGAAGAAGCCATCGAAGCCCTCAAATCTATGTCAAGTCCAGCTGCCCGCGTTCTTCGCGATGGTCACATGGCGGAGATTGACTCTAAAGAATTGGTACCTGGAGATATCGTTGCCCTCGAAGCAGGTGATGTAGTGCCAGCAGACCTACGTTTACTAGAAGCCAACTCTCTTAAAATTGAAGAAGCAGCTCTTACAGGTGAGTCTGTGCCAGTCGAAAAAGACTTGTCAGTCGAGCTTGCTGCAGATGCTGGTATTGGTGATCGTGTCAATATGGCTTTCCAAAACTCAAATGTGACTTATGGTCGTGGTCTTGGAGTTGTTGTCAATACAGGTATGTACACGGAAGTTGGTCATATCGCTGGCATGCTCCAAGATGCAGATGAGACAGACACACCACTTAAACAAAACTTGAACAACCTTTCTAAGGTCTTGACTTATGCAATTTTGGTCATTGCCCTTGTTACTTTTGTAGTTGGTGTTTTCATTCAAGGGAAAAATCCACTCGGTGAGTTGATGACCTCTGTTGCCCTTGCCGTTGCAGCCATTCCAGAAGGTCTCCCAGCTATCGTAACTATCGTTCTTGCCCTCGGTACTCAAGTTTTGGCTAAAAGAAACTCTATCGTTCGTAAGTTGCCAGCTGTAGAAACTCTTGGTTCAACAGAAATCATCGCTTCTGACAAGACTGGTACGCTGACTATGAACAAGATGACCGTCGAAAAAGTCTTCTACGATGCGGTTCTACATGACTCAGCTGATGACATTGAACTAGGTCTTGAAATGCCGCTTCTACGTTCAGTAGTCTTGGCTAATGATACGAAAATCGATGTGGAAGGCAACCTGATTGGTGATCCAACCGAAACAGCCTTTATCCAGTATGCTTTGGACAAAGGTTATGATGTTAAAGGATTTTTAGAGAAATATCCTCGTGTGGCTGAGTTGCCATTTGATTCTGAACGTAAGCTCATGTCAACAGTTCATCCACTTGCAGATGGACGCTTCCTCGTAGCTGTTAAAGGTGCGCCAGACCAACTCTTGAAACGTTGTGTTCTTCGTGATAAGGCTGGGGATATTGCTCCGATTGATGAGAAGGTTACAAACCTCATTCACACAAACAACTCTGAAATGGCTCACCAAGCCTTGCGTGTCCTTGCTGGTGCTTATAAGATTATTGACAGCATTCCAGAAAACCTCACTTCTGAAGAGCTTGAAAATGATTTAATCTTTACTGGTTTGATTGGGATGATTGACCCTGAACGTCCTGAAGCTGCTGAGGCTGTTCGTGTAGCTAAGGAAGCTGGAATCCGTCCAATCATGATTACGGGTGATCACCAAGACACTGCAGAAGCTATTGCCAAACGTTTGGGAATCATTGATGCAAACGATACAGAAGGTCACGTTTTAACTGGTGCTGAGCTCAACGAACTATCTGATGAAGACTTTGAAAAAGTAGTTGGTCAATACTCTGTTTATGCGCGTGTATCTCCAGAGCATAAGGTTCGTATCGTCAAGGCTTGGCAAAAACAAGGTAAGGTCGTTGCCATGACAGGTGATGGTGTCAATGATGCGCCAGCTCTGAAAACAGCCGATATCGGTATCGGTATGGGAATCACTGGTACAGAGGTTTCTAAGGGGGCTTCTGACATGATTCTTGCAGATGATAACTTTGCGACTATCATCGTTGCAGTGGAAGAAGGACGTAAGGTTTTCTCAAACATTCAAAAGACTATTCAGTATCTACTTTCTGCCAATACTGCTGAAGTATTAACTATCTTCCTATCAACCTTGTTTGGTTGGGATGTCTTACAGCCAGTTCATCTTTTGTGGATCAACTTGGTAACCGATACTTTCCCAGCTATCGCTCTAGGTGTTGAGCCAGCTGAGCCTGGTGTCATGAACCATAAACCACGTGGACGCAAGGCAAGCTTCTTCTCAGGTGGTGTTTTGAGTTCTATCATCTATCAAGGTGTACTCCAAGCAGCTATTGTTATGAGTGTTTATGGCCTTGCCCTTCTTTACCCAGTTCATGTGGGTGACAATCATGCCATTCATGCGGATGCTCTAACTATGGCCTTTGCAACCCTTGGTTTGATTCAGCTCTTCCATGCCTACAATGTCAAGTCTGTTTACCAATCCATCTTGACAGTTGGCCCATTCAAGTCTAAGACCTTCAACTGGTCTATCTTGGTATCCTTCATCCTTCTTATGGCAACAATCGTCGTAGAACCGCTTGAAGGAATATTCCACGTAACCAAACTAGACTTGTCTCAATGGGGAATTGTTATGGCTGGAAGCTTCTCAATGATTATCATTGTCGAAATCGTTAAATTTATCCAACGTAAACTCGGTTTTGACAAGAATGCGATTTAAAAAAAGTCATCTTCGGATGGCTTTTTGTTACAGTTGAGGGAAAGGGCTTGCAGTTATCGGCTTTTGTGCTATAATTGCTATAATATAGTAAAAAGAAAGAGGAGTGTGAGGAAGTGGAGAAGAAAATTGTAAAGGATATCTTATTTTTATCTCAGGTGTCTCAACCGGCAAGTCAAGAAGATCTTTATCTTGCCAAAGATTTGCAGGATACACTCTTAGAAAATCGCGAGACCTGTGTTGGTCTGGCTGCCAATATGATTGGGGTGCAGAAGCGCGTGATTATCTTTAATCTTGGCCTGGTTCCTGTGGTCATGTTTAACCCAGTGCTCCTGTCCTTTGAAGGACCTTATGAGACAGAAGAAGGCTGTTTGTCCTTGACAGGTGAGAGACCGACGACCCGTTATGAAATGATTACGGTGTCCTATCGTGACAGCAAGTGGAAGGAACAGACCATTACTTTGACAGGCTTCCCAGCTCAGATTTGCCAGCATGAACTGGATCACTTGGAAGGACGAATCATTTAGGAGGAAAGCAAATGAAACGAATAGTCTTTGAACTTATTTTTATCGCAACGACCTGGTATATCTTTTTACCGCCTCTTAACCTGACCAGCTGGGAATTTCTCTTTTTCCTCTGTGGGCATTTGCTGGTTGTGGCAATCTTATTTGGCTTTGGCAAGGGAATAAATCTGGTCAAAACAGTTCATGTGCGCCACGGTAAAGCGGAAGCTGCCTTAAATCTAGAGAGTTTCAAAATCAATCGATTAGGGAAAATCCTTTTAGCTTCTATTGGAGGAATTCTTCTCTTAGCTGGTTTAGTTTCCTTGGTGACCTCCAGCATTTTTCAGGCTAAAAATTATGCTAATGTAGTCACAGTTACGGAAAAAGACTTTACTGAATTTCCTAAGACTGACACCAGTAAGGTTCCTATCTTAGATAGAAGTACTGCTGAGAAAATTGGTGACCGCTACTTGGGTTCTCTAACGGATAAGGTGTCGCAATATGTAGCCGCAGATACCTATACCCAACTGACGATTGATGGAAAACCTTATCGAGTGACACCACTAGAATATGCAGACCCTATCAAGTGGTTTAACAATCAAGCAAAAGGAATCGGCGAGTATATCAAGGTGGACATGGTAACTGGAAATGCCAACTTGGTGGACTTGAAGACACCAATCAAGTATTCTGACTCGGAGTATTTTAACCGTGATGTCAAGCGTCACCTACGCTTGAAGTACCCAACTAAGATCTTCAAGACTCCATCATTTGAGGTGGACGATGAGGGCAATCCTTTCTATGTAGCAACGGTTTACCAAAAGCAATTTGGTTTAGCAGTTCCTCGTCCTATTTCAGTCATTATCTTGGACGCCACAAATGGAGAGACCAAGGAATACAGCTTGGCAGATGTTCCGGAATGGGTGGACAGGGTCTATCCAGCTGAGGAAACTATTGAGCAAATCAACTACAACGGCAAGTACAAGGACGGTTTCTGGAATGCCATGATTTCCAAGAAAAACGTGACCCAGACTACCAAGGGATATAATTATTTGTCTATTGGTAATGACATCTACCTCTACACAGGTGTGACATCGGCCAATGCAGATGAAAGTAATCTTGGTTTCATTCTTGAAAATATGCGAACAGGAGAAATAACTAAGTACAGCTTGGCTTCTGCGACCGAAGAATCAGCCCGTGAATCAGCCGAAGGTGCTGTTCAGGAGAAATCCTACAAGGCAACCTTCCCAATCCTCATCAACCTCAATGACAAGCCTCTCTACATCATGGGCTTGAAGGACAATGCTGGTTTGGTCAAAGAGTACGCCTTGGTTGATGCAGTCGAGTACCAAAATGTTATCGTAGCTACTACAGTAGAAGAACTGCTCAGCAAGTACGCCAATAAAAACGACCTTGAATTTGATAATGAAACGACAGAAAGTATTAAGGGTGTGGTAGCAGACCTCAAATCAGCTGTTATCAAGGGCGACACCGTCTACTTCTTTAAAGTTGATGGCAAGATTTACAAGGTTAAGGCCTCAGTATCAGATGACCTTCCTTACCTTGAAAATGGTAAAACCTTCGAAGGTCAAGTAGGAAAAGACAACTATCTCAAGACCTTTAAAGTACAGTAAGGGAAGAGGCTGGGCAAAAACTCAATTTCAGGAAAAAATGAAGTAAATTTTTCCACAATAAAACGCATAGTATCAAGATTTCTCAATTCCTGATACTATGCATTTTTTAATTTTAATGCCTTTTTCCCCAGTCTCTTTTCAGATGAATTTCTTGGTTGTGGCTAAAAAATATGCTACACTATCAATATGAAAATTTTAATCCCAACAGCAAAAGAAATGAACACAGACTTGCCAAGTATCGAAGCTGCCCCTTTAAAACCAGAAAGTCAGGCTGTGCTGGATGCCTTGGCTTTCTATTCTGCTACTCAATTGGAGAGTTTTTACAAGGTATCAGTTGAAAAGGCGGCGGAAGAATTTCAAAATATCCAAGATTTGAAAAGGCAAACTGCTCAACACTACCCAGCCTTGAATCTATTTGATGGGCTTATGTACCGCCATATCAAGCGAGATAAATTGACCGAGGTAGAACAAGCCTATCTTGAAAATCATGTCTTCATTACTTCGGCCTTGTACGGTGTTGTTCCAGCCTTGTCACCTATGGCTCCTCACCGTTTGGATTTTTTGATGAAGTTAAAAGTCGCTGGTAAGACTTTGAAGAGCCATTGGAAGGTAGTCTATGATGAGGCTATGAATGGTGAAGACCTAATTTTCTCTCTCTTGTCGTCAGAGTTTGAAACTGTGTTTTCTAAGGAAATCAGAGAAAGGATGGTGACCTTCAAATTCATGGAGGACAAGGGTGGTCAGCTGAAGATTCATTCAACCATTTCTAAGAAAGCGCGTGGTGCCTTCCTGACAGCGCTGATAGAAAATCAAGTACAAACGGTGGAGGAAGCTCGTCGCTTAAGCTTTGCAGGATTTACCTACCGAGAAGATTTGTCCCAGCCACAGGAATTGGTTTTTGTAAAGGAAGTATAAATAAGGATAAAAGAAGAAAACCCAGCATGGAAAATCGTGCTGAGTTTTTTTAGTTTATAAAGTATTGGATATATGAATCTCATTTGATAAACAGTTAAGATGATTAACCAAATCCATGATTGACAGATGGTTTCGGCAAATAAACTTCTTGGTAATTCCTGGAATATAGAAATTAGACACGATGATATCGTAATCTGTCTGATTTAAAATCTCAGGACTTGTTTTCAATTCATCCCAAGTATCGAAGGTAAAGCGGTTATTACAGTAGTAGGAAAGCATATCAACAAAGGTAAGGGATATAGCATGGTCAAAGTTACTGATAATTAAAACCTTGATAGGTGGTCGATTTTCTAACAACTGAGTAGAGAGGTTTTCAGCATGGGTTAAGATGGTGTACATTAAGTGTTCCAACTGTTCAGGGTGGTCATGCTGTCCAATTGCCTGACGGTATTGAGCTAGTTCTTGACAGGCGCTTTCCATAAAGTCTGGGAAATAAACTTCAAACTTTTTAATCGTCAATGCTTTTTGTTCAAATAAGATTGGGGTAGAAAAGATTTCCTGTCTTTCAAAGAAAGCGGTGTTGTGTAAATGCCAAATCAGCTCATCGTGGTTGGTAAAAGTAATCTTATATTGTTTTGATAGGCGTTCTAGTATTTGACTAAGTAATTGGTAAGAGTGTCTTGCTTCACTGTTCTCTTCTAAAGAGTTGAAGAATTCTTGAGGATCTAAGAAAATGTTACTTTGAATAAAGGAAATAAAAATTTGTGCAATGATATCTGGAGTGATTTCAAGTCCCAGTTTTTCAGAGAAATGAACAAGTATCTCCTCAAAGTTTGGAATACTCGCCAAAATAGGATAGTATTCATCATAGAAATGATTTGGTAAGTCGATAAAATGACCATTTTTGATGCGGTAAATACTGATAGCTATCATCAGTTTGTACATTCTATAAATTGAAAATCGCATTGGATAATTCGTGATTTTATAGAAGAAGTCAGCAAATTCTGTTAAATCTTCCTCAGGAAGGTCAGGAAAAGGCCAATCTAGGAAATAATAGCGCTCAGAAAAATATTGGGCAAAAAAATAGCGAATATCGATTTCATTGCCACGTATTTCGGATGGAGTAAATGATAGTTCAATTTGGAATTGAGTTGATAGAGTTTTTGTAATATTTCTGCCCAGTCGATAGAGGTTGGCATTACTAGAGTGAAGATTTTCTATTGTTCGATAAATAGGTAGCCCCTCATTAAAAAACAGATACTCTAGTAATTGAAAAGATTGAGAATTAGCAAGAAAATATTGATAAATATCTTCTACACTAGTGTTAACTTCTAAATCTATCATGATTCCGTTAACAGAAGATTGGATGTCAATAGATGGAAAGGCAACACGTAATTCATTTAAATCACTTTTTAAGATTCGTTCTGTACATCCTAATTTTTCGGCTAGTTCATGCAATTTCATCCAATTACGATTCTGAATTAAGGTTTCCATTAAACGTAATTGTCTTTGATCTTTTGTGGATAAAAGGTTTCTCATATGGGTATTATCCTCCTTAATTTATTATATCATTTTTCTGTTTTTAATCAACTATAATGTTAGAGCTAAAAAAATGTTCCGACGATTCAAAAAAAAGAGAATATAATAACTGGCTCTGAAAATCAGAAATACGATATAGTAATTCCTTGGATAGTGTTGATTTATATATTAAATAGTTGTAGAGTAGGAATTATAAAATATTACTTAGGAGTTCAAAATGAAACATTCACATAAGAAATCATTTGACTGGTATAGTATGCAACAACGATTTTCTATTCGTAAGTATCACTTTGGTGCAGCGAGTGTTTTACTTGGTACAGCCTTGGTCTTAGGATCAGCTGCTAATGCTCAAACTGTACAAGCGGATGAAAATGGTTCTGAAAATACAAAGACAGTTAAAGCTGATAAGTTAGATGATTCTGCTAAGATTGTGGAAACGCAAAGTACAAATACTAAGTCAGAGAAGACTTATGCAGCTCCATCTGTTTCAAATCCAGTGGAAGCAACTCCAACTAAATCTGATGAAGCTAAAATGCCAGCAGAAAAAGTTGAAGAAGCTAAAATTCAGAAAGAAGAAGTATCTTCTAAAAATGCTGTTGATAAGTCAAAATTATCAGCGGCTCTTTCGCGTGCAGAAAAATTGGAGATTAAATTGTACACTGAAGAAAGTGTAAAACGTCTTCAATCTAGTATTCAATCTGCTAAAGTATTACTAAACAGAGCAAATGTGACAGAATCAGAATTATCTCAAGCAGAGTCTGAACTTCAAGCTGCAGTTATTGCTTTGGAACTTAGAGGGGCGACTACGACTAAAGTTACTGATAAAACTGAAGTAGTGAGCAAAATTGAATCTGCTGAAAAGAAAAATGCAGAATCAAAAGTAGCTGAACAAACTTCTGAAGTAGACAAAGAGTCAGAAGAAAAAGATAAAATTGCCTTAAAACCTGTAAAGGGGCTTCGAGTTGAAGATGCAAAGGCAAATAAAAAAGGCGGGTGGAATATTCCGTTAGATCAAGAAGCACGCTTAAGATTAAAGAGTGCTATTGAGGCTCATGCCGCACAAGGTAGTTCGCGTCGTCGGAAACGTGCTATCGGAGATTTGGATTATACCTTCAAGAAAGTTATGACCCCAGTTAACCCAGGTTTCTACGCAGATGCCAAGAGTGTTGATGAGTTAACAGTTAACCCAGACTATATAAATGAAACAGTTGTCAACGTTTGGTATAAAGACTTAGGTTATATCAATTTAGTCGACAAAGATGGACATTACATCAATTCAAATGGTGAAGTAGTAGAAAATAAAGAAGCAGCTGTCCGTAGACAATACAAAAATGATTTTAATGACACAACAAGAGCAGATGTTACTGAAATTCCTCAAGCACCAGTTGGTTGGAAAATTAGTGACAAGCAATCTATTCGTGGATATGATGCAGAAACAAAAACTATTGATCCAAACGACGATAATGATTTAGATGCTGTTGGTAAAGACTCTAATGTAGTCATTGAAAAAGAAAATCAAAAAGCTGTTATCCGTTATGTAAGCACTAAC
>NZ_KV794206.1:0-207 GCF_001808665.1 Streptococcus sp. HMSC070B10
GTAATAATCAAGCCTTGATACAAAGAGGGATTGTTGAGTACCTCTAATCCCCCTGCAAAAAACGCCAAAAAGGATATAGGATATAAAATAAAAATCCCATTTAATACCCCCCAAAGAGGAACCGGTCCCTTTATTCTACTTCTTTGAAATTCAAATGTTTTTTTAATTCGTTCCAGTATCATTTAAACCATCCTCTCATGCCTTTTA
>NZ_KV794207.1:0-275 GCF_001808665.1 Streptococcus sp. HMSC070B10
ATGCAGTTGAAGCTTTGGTACATGAGCTACCAGCTTATACAGGCCCATTGTCAACCGTAGGTGACCAAACCGCTCCAACAGTAGAGAAACCAGAGTTCAAGGGTGGAGTCAACTCAGTTATGGCCTTGAAACACGAACTACCAGAGTACACAGGTCCATTGTCAAGCGTGGGCGATCAAACTGCACCGACGGTAGAGAAACCAGAGTTCAAGGGTGGAGTCAATTCAGTTATGGCCTTGAAACATGAGCTACCAGCCTACACAGGTCCATTATCA
>NZ_KV794208.1:0-218 GCF_001808665.1 Streptococcus sp. HMSC070B10
AACACGAAAAATCGTGTTAGAAAGGAATGCTATGAACGAACTAATCAACGTAACTCTGAATGACAATCATGAGCCGATTGTATCTGGTCGTCAATTGCATGAGGCACTGGGAGTTAAAACAGCTTATAAAGACTGGTTTCCACGAATGACGGAATATGGATTTACAGAAGGTGAAGACTTTAGCTCATTTTTGAGCAAAAGTACTGGAGGTAGACCTA
>NZ_KV794209.1:0-709 GCF_001808665.1 Streptococcus sp. HMSC070B10
CATTCATATCTGGATTAAGATGATACTGTTCCTCTCGATACCGTCCAATTTGAACGGTTTTAGAAAAGATACCATTTTCAATGTGTATAACACCTTGAGAAATATACATAACCTCAATCCCTGCTGAAAACATTGAAATCCGTCCACTCGGACTGAATAACATACTGGATGAGCCGTCATTCTTACCAATAACCAACCCCTCATTTGATGAGCTCATATAGCTATCAATGAAATTCCAGCGGTCAGACAATTCTCCCAAGTCTTTGGCGATTTCAGACACACGCTGACTAGCTGAAATTAAATCTGTTTCAGCTTGAGCTCTTGCCTCCTCGTTTGTCTTGACAAAATCCTGATAAGCCTTTATCCAGTTATCAAGCGTATCAGCGCTAGCCTTGGCCTCTAACTCAGCTTGAATAACTCCAGCCTTTTCATTGAGAGCGTTGAGCTGTTCTTGAGTTAGAACTTGGTCGGCTTTAGAGTCTAGTTGTTTTTGAGTCTCTGACCAGTGAGGTTGCCAGCTCGTCATTGGTATGGCTCCAACTGTTAAAACGGCCCAATCAGCATTACCAATCCCTTCGAGTTCTCCGGTAAAAAATGAAACAGTATCGCCAGCGTTAAGATTTTTATTAGATGTAAAAGTAGCGCTCCAAACATCCAACTCAAAGCTATATGATAGCTTTATCCACTGCCAATTATCGCTAGGATTTTC
>NZ_KV794210.1:0-725 GCF_001808665.1 Streptococcus sp. HMSC070B10
ACCTTTGCAATCTCAAGCGCCATAATGTACATGGATCGTTTATCAACTGTCAAAACTTCTAGATGGGTGGTTAAAATACGGAGACAGTCTCCCTTTTCATTATAATCCGTAGCAAACGCATCTTCAAACTCTATCTCAATACATTCTTTAATATGTGAAAAGAGTCTTCGTACCCCTTCCTTTAGGGGGACACTAGACCATCGCTTATCTGCAGTACTTTTCCTCAAGGATAAATTTACAGAAAAATCCTCTTGTAATGCATCATTATTCCCAGCATTTGAGTAAGAAACTTGCTCATCTTCTGGAAACCACATTTTGCTAGCAAGTTCTAAATAACCATAAGGTACTCTTTTCGTATAATCACCTTTTAAATATAATTTCATTCTTCCCTCCTTATTGCATCAACCAGTTAAAAGCCTTCCACATATTTTTGATAACTTCTTCTTTAGCTCCTTTTCCAAGTCCATTTAGTTCAGATTGTTTATTTACCCAGTTTACAATATCCTTTCTGCTTGAAATAGTTGAAGCTTCGATATCTATGTCGAGATCATAACCTGACTTTCCACTCCCCGACTGAACTTGGATTTTCCCACTATTTGGCTCCGCATCAACTCGAATATTATCGACTTTTTTACCGTTAACTCGTCCAGAAACTTTTTTTCCAAAAGTCTTACTCGTCGGTTTATTGGCTTGCCAGCTGTCGTAGTTGCTAGAATAATTAACCT
>NZ_KV794211.1:0-746 GCF_001808665.1 Streptococcus sp. HMSC070B10
GCTCGATAGGATAGAACTCTTGAAAGGCTGAAAACTCGCTTTTAGGGTCGATAAAATACACCTCAGAACCGCTCATAAACAGTTGTAAAATCATTGAGAAAAGCAAACTACTTTTACCGCTCCCAGACTTGCCCCAAGCGATTATATGCGGTTTGTCAGCAAGATTTATAATCAAATCATTCTGCAACTTGATTTCGTGGCTCTTTTGCTTCATCTCTTCAAGGCTCTTTGGTCGCCAAGTTTTATCCGAGCCTTTATCTTCTAAGACAAATTTATAATACAAACCGTCGTCAGTTATTCGGCTTGAAACAACAGCATAAGCGCCTAATTTTCCGCGAAAACTAGAGTTTATATCCTCGGTCAATTTCTCAATGTCATACATGCCTGGGAGCTTTTCCATGCTCACTTTTACGCAAGACGGTAGGCTTGCGCCTACCGTCACCCGCGGAACAGAGATGTATGGAGTATCGCGCAGTTGATTGACTGACATTGTTGCGAGTAGGCTCTTTGTGATAGCTCGTTCTGCTCCTTTTTGCGTGATGTACGTTTTGATTGACTTCGCGTTGATCACTGACTTCATCAGTGAATACGCTCGTACAATCATCAAAACGCACACAAGCGACCAAAGAGCAAACTGAACAGCTTTAATCGATACGACAAGCCCAATTATTGAAGACAAAACAGCTAAAGATACAACTAACAACCACCAGAACCAAAAAAATCGGTATAGCGGTATTTTGTACACG
>NZ_KV794212.1:0-258 GCF_001808665.1 Streptococcus sp. HMSC070B10
GAGTAGAGCCAAAAACTCTTTTTTCTGTTTGCTGTCCATGCTTGCAACAGCTGAGCCGATTTCATCAGCGACGACGACAATCGGAGTCAAACCGATATCATAACCACGCAAGCCGATTTTTTGCTGTTTTTTGACAGCTTTAGCGACGATTTTTTGTCGTCTTTTCAGCTCATCGCAAACGTGTCTCAGCAGTTTCAAAATCGCTTCAGTATCTTCTTGAATACGCTCGATAGGATAGAACTCTTGAAAGGCTGAAAA
>NZ_KV794213.1:0-206 GCF_001808665.1 Streptococcus sp. HMSC070B10
GACTTAACAGACACCAACGTGGACGCCTTGAAGGAAACACCGGTAGTGGATAGCTTGGGCAGTTACGAGCTTCAAATTCCAGCTGGAACCAAACTTCCTGCTCATAGCTATCTAGGTATGAAGCTTGACCGTATTCATGAAGTCAAGAGCATCCAGCTCAAAGGCCAGGCCAACCCAGCTCTTAGCTTGGAATACTCTGCAAATGC
>NZ_KV794214.1:0-7278 GCF_001808665.1 Streptococcus sp. HMSC070B10
AGACGAACATAACGTACCAAGTGGGTTGCGACAGATCTATCAGTCAATTGACTAGCCGGTGTCCATTCTTGCGCATTTGCAGAGTATTCCAAGCTAAGAGCTGGGTTGGCCTGGCCTTTGAGCTGGATGCTCTTGACTTCATGAATACGGTCAAGCTTCATACCTAGATAGCTATGAGCAGGAAGTTTGGTTCCAGCTGGAATTTGAAGCTCGTAACTGCCCAAGCTATCCACTACCGGTGTTTCCTTCAAGGCGTCCACGTTGGTGTCTGTTAAGTCGCTATTTCCAGAACGTGTCTCAACAGAGAAGTCTTGGATACGCCACCAAAGGTCACTTGCCTTGGTATTGCGTACTCGGATGTAACGAGCATTGATAGCTCTAGTCACTTCCTTAATTTGTTCTCCTGATAGGCGATCTAACTCTTGCCATGCAGATCCATCTGTAGAGTACTCAAGTACACCTGCGGCAAGTTTATCACCAGTTCCTTGACGAAGACGAACTTTAGTGACTGACTTGACTTCACCTAGGTCAAGTTGTGCCCAGGCATCTACTGGAGTCGTATTGCTGCCGTCAGCATTTGCCATCATAGCTTCTGTATTATCTTTACCATCAGTAATTTGACTTGCTGATGTTCTCAATTTATAAACTAGATTTGAGCTGAGGCTAATGGTAGCAGTTTGTTGTTTACGAGCGTTCTCTACTGGACGATTTACTGCAATCTCGCGAACTGCAAACCAGGTGTCATCACGATCTTCTGTAGCAATCATACGTACTGCTTTAGCTTTGATGTTAAGATTTTCAAACTGAACAAGTGACTCATTACCAACATAAGTTGGTTCTTTCAAACTTATCCAATTATCTTTTTCATCTTGATACTGCACTTCAGCCTTACTAAAGGTATCACGTGGATTTGCCTGAGTTCCCATAGCAAAGGTCAATGTTTGGATATCTACCGGTTTGTTAAATTTCATACCGATATAATCACCTGTCTTGATACTATTTGGTGATTTAATCAAAGCATGAGTTGCCAAGTCACCATCCGTTACTTCTGCCAAACCACCTTCTACACCTGTTCGATTGGTAATAAAGGTGCTGATGATTTGATCTGGATGCAAGACTTTTTGAACTTCAGACGCTAGAACTTCTTTCAAAGCTAGGATAAATGGACGGATATGTTGAACACCCAATTCAGCCTTTTCAAGATGGTCTACATAATGGAAGGTATGAGTTTGAGACTGTTCGTACAATTTCAAACCTTTATAGTAGCTATCCCAAAGTTTGGCTGCATCATTTGTAGCCATAGCCTCTGTTCCTGTTAGGAAGGCATCAAGGGCATTCATTTGGTCGATTGCATTATCCAACCAATAGTGGATCTGTGCAACCATTTTTTTATCACCTGATGCTTTATAAAGTTCAGCCGCTTCTTTAATCTTGGCAAATTCTGCACGCAAAGTTGCACGTTCTGCAGTTACATCCTGACCCGCTTTGAGCTTAGTCATGAAGTCTGTTAATTTCGGAGCCAATTCAACTGATTCTTCTAGTTTAACGACACGACCATCCATGTTTTGGTTGATCATATGCTTACCGAGTTCGCGGAAGGCTGCTAACACCTTGCTATCTTCAAAATGACCATTTTCAACAAAGTTGAAGGCAATGTCATTGAGTTTCTTAGCTTCTTCTTCTGATTTCCACTGTTTCCATGTATACTGAGCTCCAGCGAAGAGGGCAATCTTAGATGGTTCAGACTGTTGCATTGGGTTCAACATGATACCGGATAGCAAGCTTGGATCTACATTCGGATGAAGGAATTTCTCACCACCACCTAGAATCAAGTGTTGTTTAGAGTTATCTGTAACTGGCCAGTTCACCCAAAGTGATACTGGACGATAAGTTTTACCACCTGCAGTTAGATTGTTCTTGAGAGTTGATAAGAAGCCTTCAGAAACTTCACCCCAAATCTTACCACCCGTCAAAGTCATAGAGGTTGAACTTGGGAGATTTTCATTTAGAGATTTCAACTCTGCTTCACGCCCATTACCCCAATACTGACCTGGAACAAAGATCATTTCTTTGCGAAGACCGCTATAAGTTCCTTGCATTTCTGTCAACCAGTTGGTCATATCCTGCATCAAGCGGTTGTAGCTATTGTAGCCTCCAACTGGGCTTGGTGCATCATCGGCTAGAATACCAAATTCACGGACACCCACTTTCATCAACTGGGTAAATTTAGCCTTGATGGTTGCCAAGTCTTCTTGGTAATGCGCTTCATTACCAAATCGGATACGGTTGTTCATGAATGGATGAATAGTCCAAACATAGCGAGTTTTACTTTGATTTCCGACGCGAGCAAGTTCACGAATTTCAGCTAGTTTTTCTTCTGGGTAAAGTTCACGCCATTTCTTGTTGTGGTATGGATCATCTTTCGGTGCGAAGAAGTATTGGGTCAATTTCAAATCGCCACCAAAACGCATGAGTTCAGCACGATCTGCATTAGACCATGGATTTCCATAGTAACCTTCGATGAAACCACGGTTCTTGATTGCAGCGTAATCTTCCACTGTCACATTGCGAAGAACTGGAACTTGACTTTCCTTGAGCATATGTTTCAAGGTTGTCAAACCATAGAAGACTGCATCTGTGTCTTTTCCGACGATGGAAATTGAATTGTCCTTGATGGTCAAAGCATAGGCATCAATCTTATCAAAGAGACCTGCTGAAACGTTAGATAAGTTTTGTTCTGCTTGTGTTCCTCGTCCATGTACTCCAAGATAGATATTAGTTGCGCCAGCAACTGCTGATTGACTAGTAGTGTAGGATACTTGATTGTCCTGTAAGACACTCTTCAAGCGATTACGAGTATAGACATCGAGTTGATCTCCCATTACCAGATTGACTTGCTTACGAAGAGCTGTGACTCCTTCTCCATAAGTCACTTTTTGTGGAGTTGGGAAAACCTTGTACTCTTTCTTGAGATAATCTGCGCTCTTGCTGGCAGCTGCAATACTATCTTCGCTAGCTGGTTTGCTTGCTGTGAATTGATCCGCCAGTTCAACTGTTCCATCACCTGTTTGCTCGACTTTTGGAGTTTCAGGTGTAGATGGTTGTTCTGGTTCTGGTGTTTCTTGTCCCTCTTTGATAGGTTTCAATAGATGAACTTCAGCTGCACTTGCAAAGCCCCCAACACCTGATAGAACTTTCAACTCAATCTTGTTGGTATGAACCGCTGCAAAGTTAACTGTTTTTTCTTGAGCGTTGTTGTCCCAGCTTCCTTCTGAAACCTTGACCATTTGGCCATCTTTTTGTGCGTAGATTTCGTAGCGAGTCACGACCCCATTTCCACCACCTGGCCGAGGAAGATAAGTCAAACCATTGACTTTTTCTGCTTCTTTCAAGGTCATAGAAAGAGTGTACGGAGCAGTATCACCAGTCCATTTAGTATGCCAAAAGGTATTTGGATCATTGTCAAAGGCTTTTTCAACAACTCCTTCAGTCGCTGTTCCTGGTGTTTCTTGACTAGTTGCAGAAACTGTGAAATGATCTGTTGGAATCAAACGAGGATTTACAAATGGTTTATCTGACAACTCTGCACTATGTAAAATCCCTTTGAACCCACCGATGCTTTCAAGCGGTAGAACCAAGCTATTGTGAGCAAAGCGAGGGTGAGCTGGATTTGCGATACGTTCAATCTTCTCACCATCCACATAGAATTCCGTTGATTGTGGTTTGGTCACGATAGAGATTTGATAACGTTTATTCTTTTCAAGTTTTTTCTTGAACTGGATATGGAACTGTTCAAATTGATAAGCAAGATAGCCGTCTTTATCAGCTAGATAGATACGGTTGTCTCCACTTGTTGAGAAGGTTTGTTCACCGTCTCCAGTGACAGTTACATCAAACTTCAAGACATGACTTGGACCAACATCACCTGCCAGGCCTTCAATACTGCTATCTTTCTCAAAAGCCAATCCTTGCTCGCTTGTCTTCACCTTCTTGCTTGCATAGTTCTTCACTGTTTCAGGATTGATAGTAAACAAATCACTTTGATCAATCTCTTTTTCAGGATTTGACTGTGGTGCATAAGGGCTCGTTGGTAGGGTACGTTCTGCAAAGGTCGCAGCCGCACGGTCAGATCCCCAAGTGCGTTCTGCAGTTGTTTGCATGCTCTTAAAGAAGCGTTTAAAGATATCATAAGATGTCAAACCTGTCTCATGAAGATCAATATTGTCATTCCAAACTGCGTGGCCACCACCAATTACATTTGGATTGGATGCTTCTAGAAGTGGACCATGACCTGTTCGGAAATCATTTGGTGTCCACCTATTGTATTGTGTCTCATAGTTAGCATAGTCACCATAAGCTGTTTGACGATTATCACCATTTGGTACACTATAAGTTGGAATATCTGTTATGTTGATAATCTTAGCTCCCTGAGCAATAGCTTCTTTTGGTTGCTGCCAGCCAATACTCCAGATATCAACTTCTACATCTTTCCAATCAACCGCTGTTTTACCTCGTTTCGCACTGAGCGACCCCCAAATACGAGGTGTATAGCCTTTCCCTTTAATGTATTTAATAAGGTCATTGACATAACGACGATAGCTTTCTCTGCTTCCGTAGTATTCATCCGTTCCGATATGAACAGTAGACACCCCATGAAGTGGTGCATCTGGACCATCAAGAAGTTTGTCATAAACTGATTTGACAAAAGCCAGCGTTTCATCGTATTTATTATCTAGATCGAGCATGGCTACTCGCTCTACATTATGTTTACCTCTGTAATCGCTCAGGCTACCTTGATACATGAGGTCTGGACGAACTTTGACAAATGACAGAGCATGACCTGGTGTGTCAATTTCAGGTACTAGATTGATATGCAAGGCCTTAGCAAGTTTAATCAGATTTTGCATCTCTTCTTTAGTATAGTGCTCATCTGATGTTAATTTTTGACCATTCTTACCGACAATATCTGTCTCTACACGGAAACCTGTCTTAGCATGTTCTAGAACGTACTTAAGCTCTTCTTCTTGTGTTAGGTTCTTACCTGCTAAGTGCTCTTTTAGGAAGATATAGTTATCGTTGAGGTGCAACTGCAAGTCGTTCATCTTGTAGTAAGCCATGTTGAGCATGATGTCTACAAGGGTGTCATAAGGAATAAATTTACGACCTGTATCTAGCATAAAGCCACGGTGACTGAAGCTTGGGAAATCACGGATTTCTCCATTTTGGAGATTGCTTTCCCCCATTTGAAGAAGAGTACGAGTAGCATAGAAGGCTCCTGTGTTTGTGGCAGCTTCAATGGTAATGACACCATCTTGAATAGTGATGCCATAACCTTCCTTACCATAACCCTTATTTTCAACTTTTTTAAATTCAATTCGTTTTTGAGCCTGCTTGTCACCTGTCGCAAGTTCCAATCCACGACTAGCAAGATCTGACTGGTAGAAGGTTGCAGCCTGATCAAAGCCTGAATCTCCTGTCGCAAGAACTGTATCTGAAGTGATAGAAGATTGACCTTCTTTTCCATACCATTGTTGAACAGCTGGTGCTACTTTTGGTTTGATACCCACACCTTCGTCCTGATGTAGCCCCTTGATGACTACTTCAAATTCTTTAGTAAAGGTATGTGAATCTTTAATTTGCTCTACCATAACCTTAACGCGTTGATCAGTCAAAGGTTTATAAATATGATTTTGAAGGTCAATCACACCTTGTTTGTTGCTACCGATAAGACTGACTTTTCCTGGTAAAGTTGGAAGTACTAAAGATTGTCCATCCTTAGCGACTGTCAATTCCGTAACTTGGCGAATATCTGTCACTTTAGTTGGATCAGGGATATTCGAATAAGCTCGAATTTCTTGAATACCAACGTTTCTCCAGCCCATTGTGCCCGCTTGATAGTCATTGATTTCTAACTTGAGATATTTAGCTTGAATACTATTGGCTAAGTCAACTTTCTCATCTAAAACAGGTTCTCCAGTCTTGGTATGAGCTAGCTTCCATTGTTTTTCTCCACTAGCATTTACATCATCTTGACCTGCATAGTAGAGGCTCCAAGATTTGATATTTGGATCATTTTGTCCCTTACGGACACGGCGATCCCAATCAATTTCCACATGTCTAATAAGTGTAGTCTTGGGAAGAGTTAATTCGAAAGTTGGTTTGTCAATATTTTGATTTGTTGCCCAGCGAGTATCAGGATTACCGTCCACTGCCTTGTCAGCAGTATAAGGAGTACCAGTTTCTGAGTCGTTTACTTGAACAGTAACACCTTCTAAGTGGTTACGATCTTCTCTATCTTCAATTTGCTTTTCAACTGGTTTGATTGTAGGTGTAGCTGGTTCTACAGGTTTAGAATCTGCTTTTGGTGTTTCAACCGGCTTCAGAGTCTCAGCTGATTTGGGAGCTGTTGGAGTTGTTGCTGGGCTTGTTGCTTCAGTTGCTGCAGGACTTGTTCCTGCAGTATTTTCATGATTTTCTTCATGACCTGCATCTGCCGTTGCCTCTGATTCTGCTTTCTTTAAAACAGCTGCTAAATCGTCCGGCAACTTATCTAGTGGCTGAGCTTGTGTAATTGTTCCTTCTTTCTCAGGTGTTCCAACTGTCTCTGCAGCTTGCACTACATTTGCACCAAAGATACTAGCACCTATCAATACAGAGGCTGCACCAATTGCAAATTTTCGAATACTATAGTGACAACGTCTTTCAAAAAAATGTCTATCCATCTTTCTCCTATTCCTTTCTCCCACTTATTACAGTAAGCGGTCTCATTTTCCATTTGAAAATGGAGAGAACCTAGAGGTTCTCTCCAACTAAGTTATTTCTGTCTGAATTCTAGTTCCGATAAACTCTAAAATCGAGTCTTCTTTAATTTTCTTTACGTTTTGTTGCAAGGACAGCAGCAGATAAGGCAAGACTGATGCCTGCTAGGAAGATAGCTGTATCAGATTGGCTTTCTCCTGTTTCTGGCAATCTCTTCTGATCTTCTGTTGAAACTGAAATTTTAGATTCTGCAAGTTTACCTTGACCTAATTGACTAATCTGATACTCAGGTTTTTCAATTGTTGGTGCTGCTTGATCGCCTGCTGTAGCCAATAGTCCTGTGTAGGCTGGCTTTTCGTTTACCAAAGCTTCTACTGCATTGACTCCACCTTTGTATTCTGGAACTTCATTGACAGCTGCTTCTACTGCATTAGCGCCACCTTTATATTCTGGTAATTCATGAACCAAGGCCTCTACTGCATTCGCTCCACCTTTGTATTCTGGAACTTCATTGACAGC